>JANLTE010000247.1:0-1558 GCA_031362785.1 Elusimicrobiota bacterium | reverse complement strand
TGGAGGTTCGACAAAACCCTCAAGTCCCTTCCGAGAGTTCCGCCGGAAAACCCAATGCCTGGGGTTAAATACGCCTTCATCCCGACGCGCGGATCCGACTTGATTCCGCCCACCACGTCCAATATGTCCGCGCCTGCGACTTCGCAAAGATCGGCGAGATGGTTGGTGAATGTAATGGAAGTCGCTAAAAATGAGTTGATCCCGTGCTTCACCATTTCGGAACTCGTGAGGTTCATGAATAAAAGATCAGCCTTGATCTCGCTAAAGAGTTGCCCCGCTTTTTTTTGCGCGGCAGCGCTTTCGATCCCGATAATGACGCGGCCAGGATTCATATAGCTTTGAATGGCTTCGCCAAGCCGAATATTTTCCGGAGAATAAACGAGTTCGAGCGTTTTATTTTGTTTTTGAAGTTCTGAACGCAACCCTAAACAGGTCCCCGCCGGCATTTGAGAACTGATGACGATCATGGCCTGATTTTTAAGGACGCTTTTCAATTTCCCGATGGCGCTTCGAATGGGCGCGAGGTCGCTTTCATCGTGATCGAGCACGGGAGTATCGTACGACACGAAAACATAATCGCAATCCGACAAGTCCGCAGGGTTTTTAGTCCAGGATAGTTTTCCAGACTTTAGACCTTTTTTGAGCGCGTCATTTAATCCCGGCTCAAAAAGCGGGGCCTCGCCTTTTATTAAGCCTTCGATTTTATTGGCGTCTTCATCGAACCCCGCCACTTCGTGGCCCAGTCCCGACCAGCAGGCCGAAAGCGTGCACCCTAAATGCCAAAGGCCAACGACTCCGATTTTTGACTTTTTCAATTTCATGAATCCCTTTCCTGGCTGTTGCGAAGATTCGCGACGACTTTGGTTCCCTCAAACTCTATGTTATAAGGAAGGCGAAAATACCCCTTGTCTTGCATGAAGGCCGTCAGTTCCTTTTTTTTCTCGGGGCAATAGAGCATTAAAAAGCCTCCGCCTCCCGCACCGATAATCTTCCCGCCCAAAACTCCATATTCTTTTTTAACGTGACCGTAGAGGCGATCCACTTCGGACAGTGAAATTTTATCGGAAAGTTTTCGCTTATTCTGCCAATGCTCGTCCATCAGCTTTCCGAAAGAATTAAAATCCTCGTTTTCAATCGCTTTGAGTATCCGATGTCCGATGTCCTTTATTTTCAAGAGGCTCTCCTCCACTTGGGAGCTGAGGGCTGTGTTTTGCCGCATGGCTTTATCCTGATCCTGCAATACGTCCACGGCGTCCCGCTTCACATTTAAGTAATAGATATGGCTGTTTGAGACGAGTTCCGCGCTCGCCCAGGGCCGGAGAGAAAGCTGGCGCACCTTCACTTTTCCACTTTTGGCGATGTCTAAAACGGTCATTCCGCCAAACGCGGCCATATATTGGTCCTGTTTACCGATTTTTTTACCCAGTATTTTTAATTCGATATGGCAAGCTTCTTCCGCCAATTCCTGGAGCGAAATGTAGTCTTTTCGGTGGGCATGGATGGCCATCAATAGCGCGATCAAATAGCAACTCGAAGATCCTAGCCCGGTTGACGCCGG
>JANLTE010000099.1:0-4726 GCA_031362785.1 Elusimicrobiota bacterium | reverse complement strand
TTTCCTTCTCATGGGCCTCGGCCTATCCGTTTGCTCCGTGATGCAGTGGGCTGATAACTCCTTCGGGCCGCTAAACTATCAAATCACACTCCGCCAAATGATCCCCGCCGTTTTTCTCCTAATGCTGGGCTGCCAAATCATCTTCTCGAGTTTTTTCCTCAGCATGATGGGAACCCGACGCAAATAACTAGGACCATCAGCCCCAATGTCCGTTCAAAAACTTTCAACTCATCCGGCTTTTCTATCGGTCTGCTGCATCGTGATCTTTGGTTTTTTCGTGCGCCTTGGCGGAATGCTTTATGGCCTCCCAAACGAAAGTCTCTCGCTTCGAACTTACCATTCCGAAGAATCCCAATCGTTTGACGCCCTCGCCAAATGGGACGCTTTGAAATTGCGCTTTGATTCGGGAAATATCGTCAAGTGGGGAGGGTTTCACCTCTACCCGCTGGCCCTCGCGATTAAGGCCGGAGAAAAGTTAGGGACCGTGCGCGTCGAATCTCGGGACTACTATCAGAACCACTTACACGAAGCGGACAAGCTTTATTTGATCGCCCGAATGCTCCAAGTCCTTTGCGGAACCATGTCGGTGCTGCTGGTTTTTTTGATCGCGAACGAATCGTTCGGACCGAGGGCCGGACTGTTATCCGCGTTTTTGCTGGCGGTCGCGCCCGTCGCGGTCGTTAATTCCACAATCGTCCGACCCGACGCGATGACGACGCTTTTAACGCTCTGTTCTCTCTATTGCTCGCTCAAAATCTGGAACCATGCCGGCGCAAAGTTATCGGTTCTGTCCGGAATATTTTTGGGTCTGGCGACCGCCACGGAATACAGAGCGGCCGCTTTCGCGATGTTCCCCGCGCTCAACCACATGCTGTCGCATTCTCCCGGAAACCGAAAGAACCTGATATATTTTTTCGCCGCCGCTATTACTATATTTGCGATGGCGAGCTCCGCTTTATTTTTTAATTTTAGCGCCGCCGCGAGTCAACTTCTCGACCAGCTTCGGGCAATGAACGCTCCCTTTTCATCCGAAGACCACGCACCGGGCGCCTGGAACGCGCTCAGGCGTCTCCTGCCGCTCGGGCTCGGCGCGCCGTTAACGATCGCGGGAATTGCCGGCTGGTCCGAAATGGTTTATCAATGGACCGTTCGAAAAAATTTCCCTCAAACCTCCATCGAGTCGCCTCGGTTTTTCACGATATTATGGACTGTGGCAAGCTTCTTCATATTCGTTATGCTGTCGTTTTCGGCAGGGCAGCAAACCTGGAGCGTCCAACTTTACGCTCCCCTGTTCATCATTTTCGCCGGTTATCTTTTTTCAAAGCTTACGAGGAGTTCAATCAAACGCAACAAAATTATTGCCAGCGCGCTTTTAACGGGAGTCCTGGGCTGCACTACCGCTTATGGATTTTCCAGGACCTATCTGCTCTTGATTCCCAACACGCGGAAAATCGCCTCCGATTGGATCTTAAAGAACATCGCGAAAGGAGAATCAATCGGGGTCGCGCGCGTTTCCTACTGGACGCCGCCCGTCCTCAAACAGTATCGCCCGCCCTACGATATCCTCGAAGGCGGAGGGCCGCAAGTTTCATTGGAAAACTGCGTTCAGGACCTCAAAAAATTTAAATCGGAGGTTCACTATTTAGTATTATCCGAATACGAGTACCGATTGATTCAAAAACCGGATGAAGAGTTGAAGGGGTTCACGGAGATCGCGAGGTTTGAGCAGAACGATAAAATTTTAAACGCCCTCCCGCCACGCGTTAAAAATCAAACGGACGACTGGATCGCGCTTCACCCCAAAATACGAATCTATAAGAGAATCTAACGCTCATGCGAATATTATTTCTGACCCACACTTTTCCATACCCGCTCGATGAGGGGACCCGAGTTCTAATTTACAATCTGCTCGCGAACCTGGCAAAGTGGCACGAAGTTCATCTTTTATGCCTGAACGATAAAAAAGTATCGCTTCAAAGCGTTCGCGCGATCGAAAAATTGGGACTGAAGAGCGTTCGGGTGCTGGAGCACGAAGTTCCCAAAAGCATCTTATTTCGCCTTAAAAACGTTCTCCTGGACCCAGTACCTTTCTGCGTCCGCCAGTTCGAAACCGACGCGTTCAGGCTCATGATCAGGGATTTCTTCAAGTCTCAATCCGTTGATGTCGTGCACGCGGAATACATTTCAAGCGCCATTTACCGAGACGAGTTTAAAAACACGCCCGCGGTTTTTTACCCGCACGACGCCGTTTCAATGCTGTTCGAAAGGAATGCGGCGGCGGAGTCGAATTTTTTAAGGCGGTTCTACACGAAGTCGCAGTGGAAGAAAATCGTTCGCTTCGAGCAGTCGGTCATCCCCCAGTTCGAAAGGACCGTCGTCGTTTCGGAAGCCGATAAGCGCCACCTGGCCAGGCACTGCGATACGGCATCGGTGAAGGTGATCCCGCTGGGAATCGACTGCGAATACTTCGCGCCCGGGAACCGACCCGCGAACGACCCCTCCATCCTTTTTCGCGGAGTCATGAACTTCCTCCCAAACGACAACGCCGCGCGCTATTTCTACGACGATATCTTTCCGCTCGTCAAAATGGTCTTTCCGGAAACCCAATTTACCGTGGCGGGAAACGCGCCGTCGAACCTCTTGAAACAAAAAGCGTCAATCGATAAGAGTTTAATCCTAACCGGCTTCGTGGACGACATCCGGA
This sequence comes from Elusimicrobiota bacterium, assembly GCA_031362785.1. Lineage (GTDB taxonomy): Bacteria > Elusimicrobiota > Elusimicrobia > 2-02-FULL-39-32 > 2-02-FULL-39-32 > JANLTE01. The sequence goes on along the minus strand of JANLTE010000099.1, from coordinate 2,022 downwards.
CCCCCATGGCGGAGGCGTCCGTCATCGTTTGTCCCATGCGAATCGGATCGGGCATTAAAATTAAAATTCTGGAGTCGCTGGCCATGGGAAAAGCGGTCGTGGCGACCCCCCTGGCCTGCTCGGGGCTTGAGCTGGAACACGAAAAGCACCTCTTGATTGCCGATAGCGCGGAAGAATTTGCGAACCAGACGATTCGGCTCTTAAAGGATAAAAATTTTAGGGACGCGTTGGGAATCCGTGGCATGAACTTCGTTCGCGAGCGTTATCCGTGGGGAAAAATTTGCCGCGAATTTGAAGCCGCATATAAGGAAGCCGCCAAGCGATGAAGCCTCCCCGTTCGGCGGATCATTACAGGGGCAGGGGCGCCTCGGTCGTAGGCAACCATGTGGTCCGCGACCACATGCTGCTCGGAGGCCTCGTGGCATTCGCGCTATCACGCGTCTGGCCGCCGATGGACTGCATTTATTTCTGGCTCGCGACCGTGTTCGTGGACGTCGACCACTACTTCAACCTCCTTTTCTGGTCCAACTTTCGCTGCTTCTCGATCAAAAAATTGATCCGGTTTTATGGCTTTATCGTTGAAAACAAAAAAAAGTATCCCATCTTCCTCGCGATCGAATCGTTTCACACCCTTGAATTTTTAGGTTTGATTTTTCTGGCCGCTTACGGTTGGAACATTCCCATTTTCAGACCTATTTTTTGGGGCATCTCCTTTCACATTTTCGTCGATTTTTTTCACCTCTTGAGGGTGGACGCTCTCCAGTCCAGAAGGAATTCTTTTATCGAATTTTTTCTGCTCCGCGCGAAAGCCATCCGCGAGGGGTTCGACCCCACTCAAGCGCAGAAAGACGCCGCTTCCTTCGTGATGGCTGAACCCTCTCATTCTTGAAAATCGCCTGCTTTGAGGGTATAATTACACAAATGAGCGGAATCTTAGAAAAATCACAAGTTCAAAACAAAGAGGATGTTTACTACGGTCCGTCCTGGTACAACGTCGACAAAACCGTTTTAGCGGACATCAAAAAACTTAACGCCTCAAAGCCGGTCTGGGCGGCGATATGGGCGTGGGTTTGGATCGCTATCCTAATAAAGGGATACTTGCTCCTATGGTCTTCGTACGCATGGTCGATTTACATCTATCCGATTTTTGCGCTTTTCGTCGCCGGACGCGCCGGCGTTTTGCTTCAGTTGGCGCACGAAGCGGCCCATGGGCTCATCAGCCCCAACAAAAAATTTAACGATTGGTTTGGCCACTGGATGAGCACCTGCCCGCTCGGGTTCGACCTCCGCGGGTATACCGAAGGGCACATGCGCCACCACGCCTGCACCAATCAAATTTCCTGCGACCCCGCCTCTGACATTGAGAAATATAAATTCGTGGACATCAAAAAATCGAGGATGTGGGGACTTTTCCTGAAAGACATCACAGGGCTCACCGCTCTTTTTGTGCGCATGATGTACGACCAGCCGGACTTAAACAAGTACCGCAAGGACATTCAGGAATACCTGGAAACCGAGGAAGGCTACACTCAAGTTGAGGCCGACAAGCTATCCTTCGGAGAGATTATGAAAAAGTACGGCTCGATCGCACTGGTTCAGCTGGTGGTCCTGGGCGCTCTCTTTCAATTCAACATCCTCCATTTCATATTCCTTTGGTTCGTTCCTCTGGCGACCGTCCATATGTTCCTGATGCGCGTGCGCGGAATCGCCGAGCACGGAATGGCCCTTCAACTTGGGTTGACGCAAGCGGAGCTTGAAAAAAAAACCCGCGGCATGTTTTTCACCCGTTCGTTTGGAACGCCGATGAACCAATATTCCATCCCCCTATTTAATTTTATTGAGCGCTGCCTCATCGGGAGCCTCTCGGTGTATTACCACCACGAGCATCACCTTTTTCCCAAGGTTCCTTATTACAATTTAGCCAAAGCGCACCAGCTGGTCGCGGAAAAAGTGAAAACCTTTAACCCGGCGGTTTACGCCAAGGGCTACTTTGCCTGTCTTTTCTTTAACATCCATCACGAT
>JANLTE010000077.1:0-2760 GCA_031362785.1 Elusimicrobiota bacterium | reverse complement strand
GCGACGATGGCCGCCACCGTCTGTTTGACCGTCTCTTCCTGGCGGATGTCGCCTTCGCTAAATCTAAATATATTGTTTCCATCTCGATCGGAAACGACGCCTCTTTCGCTGACAAGCTCCTCAAGAGTCCCGAAGCGCTGCTGACGCAGATGGGAATCATTAAAGGCGAGCCCCAAGCGATCATTTCCGGCCAGTCCGTTATCCAGAATGGAACCAGCGGAGCTATTTTTGCGGTCGCGGAATATCCCGCTTCCCTGCCGTCGCGCCTGTGGTCTTCGATTTTAGAACTGTCCGGTTCAGTCAAACGAAACGCGACCGCGTTGAGTTTTACCGCGTTCATCGCTACGGGAATCGGCGCGTTGGTTTACAATAAGGATCAATACACTTCTTTGCTCAGCTTATCCGTCTTCGGCCTCATGACGCTGGGATTTGCCGTGATTCTTCGGGTCATTCCTGCGAAGATGCTGCCCGCGCGCAGCGCGCTGCCTTTCGGCCAGACTTACTTCGCGGCCCGATCCGGTCAACCGAGCGGTCTTGACGGTTCCATATTGCATTCCATGGCCGGCGCGTTCGGATCGGCGAGTGGCGGCAAATCGATCGGCGACGATGGCATCGATGGAGTTCAGACGGAAGGGGTGCAATTGGAGGTCGAAGAGATCCATGATTTCATCGACAAAGTTCATAAAAATCACAGCGTTCCCGCTCTCTTTTCAATGATTGACGCTGGTAACGCGATTCTCGGCAAAGCGATCGCGATAGAAAAAGAGTACGAACGAGAACAAAGGGGACAATCTCATTCCATGGCGTTGGTCAGGGAAATTAAGAATCTAGAAAAATATGTCGACGCGCTCGCTACTTATCGGAATCTCTATCGGAGTGGTTCGATTCAAGACTGGGCAGACGATGTGGTCAAATTCGGCTATGGCGTGACCTGGAAGGGCGGCAAAGAAGTCCATCCGTCCCTGGGCGGAACTGTGGTGGGAGCTCGTAATTTTGCGGCGGTTCTTGAGGCCGAAAGTAACATAGTGCTGGTCAAACGGGAGTCCATTCCGGGGCATGCTGATGTTAAGCCGGGAGAACTCTATCTCGGAAAATACGAAAAGATCTATCCCGTCACGCTCGCATTTCTGAACTCATATGGCGGAGACAAGATCGAATACGGTATTTTACGCGAGCTCGCAGGAGTGTTAAGGGGCACTTCGTTTAGAATCGGCGAAACAAAAGACCCTTATGTAGATATTGATCGGGAGGATAAACGCATCACCCTTAATCAGGATTTCCTTGAATTCCTGTTCAAGACGGGAAGGAAAAAGATTTTCATGTCGCTGGTAGCGGGTGCGCTACTCAAGATGCGGGATGGCCTGGATGCGAATGAGACTGACCTGGAAATTCTGATTACCGGCAATAAGCCCAGTCTGGGAGAGGGGTGGAGGAGAGCAAAAATTTCCCGCCTTGCGGATACCAAACTGCTTTACGAGTTGCAGCGAGAAGTTCGTTTCAACGACGCGGCGGATGGCGCTCAGAGACGCAGATTTTTGAATAATAAAGATATTACCCTCGTGATCGCGGATCTCCTCCAACGCGGAAAGATTGTCGATCAGCGCCGCCTGCGCAGTTATCTTCGCAACCAATTTGGATATTATGGGGAAATTAAGGAAGACCGGGCCGGACGACTTTTGGAACGGTTTTACAAACGGCATTTAGGTATCCTAGAAAGAAAAAACACTCAGCCCAAAGAGGAAATCGCGAACCTCAAGAAAAAATTGGCGGATGGCGCTAAAATCGTGGAAAGCTCAAATGGATCTCATCAAGCCAAAAAACCCGTTACTACTTACAGTATGAAACCGAGCTATGTGTCCGACCCTGCCTACCAGGACCGCTGGACCGTTTGGGATATGGAGGTGGAGCGGCAGGACGAAGTGGATTTCGGCGGCAAGTCGGCCCATACGGGCGAGATGATGTTTGTTCCGGGCGTCGTGACCCTGCCTAATTTCTTCTCCAGCGGAAAAACCTTCCAGAAACTTTTCGATTATAACACCATTGAGGTTTATACGGCGCAAATCAATCAGCAGATACAAAGCCTGCAAGGTTTTGCGGCGTCGCACCAAACCCAACTTTCTGTTGATGCGCGAAATCTGCCTGAACGCTTGGAGCATGAGCTGAATGCTCTTCGCATTGTTCTAGACGAAGCGCAAGGGCAGGGAACGGTGTTGGCTCAAGTGGAAGAGACGATCCGCATTCTTCAAAACATTTTGCAAGATCTACAAAAACGGTCACGGGAATCGAAGGGTGCTGCCACACCCACTTTGCGGGACTATTTCATATCGGTTGGCAATGATTTGGACAAAAGGGTTCGAGAGATTCGTGGACAGAAAGAAGAAGCCGAAACGCGTCTAGTCGAACTCAAAAAGAATATTAAGGACACATCGGATGCGGACGCGTTGTCCGCCATGGAATCGGAAGTCCAGACGCTTGAAGCAAGCTTGGGCCAATATCAGCAGGAATATGAACAGCTGGCGTCTGAAGAATCATCCAAGCTTTTGATTGCTGCTCGCAACTTGGTTGTCCCGCCTGAGTTGGTTACGGAAATTAAATCCAATCTGAGGGCGCTCGCGCAAAGGATTGGCATTCCTCTGCATAAGTTGGTCTTGGCGATCCGCTCTTCGGCGGTGGGTGAAGACAGCGAAGAGGCGTCCTTCGCGGGCAGGCAAGATACCTATATCTTCGTAACACCGATCGAGACCCAAAACGATTCTGAGG
>JANLTE010000061.1:0-4887 GCA_031362785.1 Elusimicrobiota bacterium | reverse complement strand
GATCGCGGCGGTCACTCCCGTCGTTAAAGAAGAAGGCGACGACACCGTATCCGGCGAATTCCAAAAAGAGTAGAGTCTTGGAATCGAGGCCGCCTTTAGGGGGTCGGCCAGCGGGCTCGATCTACGATAAATTGCCAGGTAGCTTTTCCGATAACTTCAGGAAAACCGCATATCCTCTCCGAGGCGCGGTTGCGAGCGTCAGGCAGTTTTCTGAGGTTCCGAAATTTTTCTGACTCGCCCTTTTAGATTCGTTACCCACCTCGACATTTCGATTATTTTAGAATCCAATTTTTAACATGAGAGTTAAGTGGAGTCAAAATTTTTTGGCGGATAAAAACATTGCGGGGCGATGCGTGGCCGCGCTGGATTTGGATGGCGGCGATGATGTTTTGGAAATTGGTCCGGGCCATGGCGTTTTAACCGGGAAGCTGATCGAAAGCGCGGGGACGGTGATTGCTGTTGAGATCGACCCCACGCTCGTTTTAAATCTCAAATCTAAATTTTCGTCATGGCCGAATTTCGAGCTGCTTCAGCAGGATTTTTTAGACGTAGATTTAGAGCGGTTGCGCTTCACCGGTCCGCCGGCTAAAGTGATCGGAAACCTGCCGTACGCGGTCGTCTCGCCCATCATCCAAAAAATCCTGTTGTGGAAGAAATGGAGCCGCGCGGTCTTCATGGTTCAAAAAGAGGTGGGGGAAAGGATGCTGGCTCCTCCCGGAAGCAAAACTTACGGAATCCTTTCGATCGCCGTGCAAGCGCAGTGCGTTCCCAAAAGACTGTTTCACGTCCCGAGAGGATGTTTCCGGCCCGCTCCGAACGTAGAGTCTTTAGTCCTCCGTCTCGAACCGCTCGCGACGCCCTTGTTCGATCGCGCGCGCGAAGAAGATTTTTTTAAAGTCGTGAGGGCCGCGTTTGCCCATCGACGAAAAACCCTGATAAATTCGCTCGAGTACGCTTTGAAAATCCCAACCGCCGCGCTCAAAACCGCGATTGAGTCCGCGAGCTTATCTCCCAAATCCCGCGCCGAAACCCTCTCCATAGACGATTTCAACCGCCTTTCCAAAGTTTTATATAATGGCGCCAGAAATGAATAAGCCATTGAGCGGCATTAACGTTGTCGTAACGAGGGCGCGGAAGCAGGCGTCGGGTTTCGCCGCGCGATTGCGGCGTGAGGGAGCGCGCGTTTTGATTTGCCCAACTATCCGGATCATCCCGCCCGCGAGTTACCGCCCGATGGACCGAGCCATTCAAAATTTGGACCAGTACCGTTGGCTCGTCTTCACCAGCGTGAACGGCGTCGAGATGTTCGCCGCTCGACTGAGAAAATTGAACGCGCGAGTCCCTGATTCGATGAGAACCTGCGCGATCGGCCCCGCTACCGCCGACAGTATGAGAGCGTTCAAGATTCAGGTGAGCAAAGTTTCGAAGGAGTATGTGGCAGAATCTGTTCTGGACGCGTTGAAGAGCGTGAAAGGCCAACGGATACTGATTCCGCGCGCCGCCGTCGCCCGCGACATTTTGCCCGACACGCTTCGTAAACGAGGCTCAAAAGTCGACGTTGTGACGGCATACCGCACCAAGGTGGACGCTTCGGGTTTCGCCCAGTTCAGGAAATGGTTGTGCGCCGGCCGCGTTAATTGCGTTACCTTCACTTCTTCGTCAACGGTAAAAAATTTCTTTTCACTTTTGCGCCCAAAACTCCGTCAAGTCCTGCTCGGTGACTCGCGAATCCGCGCCGCCTCCATCGGCCCCGTCACGACCGCCACGCTCGGAGAGTACCGTTGGGAGCCCCGAATTTTAGCCCGCAAACCGACCACCGATCATCTGGCAAACGCGATTTGCCAATTTTACAAAAAGGAATAGCCATGAAAACTCAAGCGACTCCGGCGAATCTACGACGGGTGCTTCTATCTTGCTTGCACGAAGGCGGAGCTATTCTGAAAAAAGGTTTTGGGACTTCGTTCAAGATTCATATGAAGGGTCCCGTTAATCCCGTCACTGACATTGACCTCGCGGCGGAGAAAAAGATTTTTTCGATTTTGCGAAAATATTTTCCCGATCACGGAATCCTGAGCGAGGAGTCGGCGCCAAAGATCGGTAGTTCGGAGTATCGTTGGATCATCGATCCTCTGGATGGAACCATCAACTTTGCTCACGGTCTGCCAATGTCCGCGGTCTCGATCGGCCTTGAAAAAAGCGGGCGGATGATAATTGGCGGTATCTACAACCCCATGATCGGCGAGCTCTTTTTAACGGAGAAAGGCAAGGGAGCCACATTAAACGGCCGTCGGATCCGAGTTTCAAGTCAGACTCAACTAATAAAAAGCCTGTTGGTCACGGGGTTTCCCTATGACCGCCAATCCATGGGCGATTACTATCTTAAATTCGTTGGCGCGATGCTCAAGAACTGCGCTGGAATCCGGAGGTTGGGTTCGGCGGCGCTCGATTTGGCCTATGTCTCTTGCGGCCGGTTTGAGGCGTTTTGGGAATTTAACCTCCAGCCCTGGGATGTCGCCGCTGGAATGTTGATGGTGGCTGAAGCGGGCGGGAAGGTGTCCGATTTTTATGGCAAATCCATTGCTGTTGACAGTCCGGTCCAAGTTCTGGCATCAAATGGCCGGATTCACTCCAAAATATTGGAAAAATTTATCCCTCATCTTAAAAAATAATGATATGAATTATCATATCGTAAATAATATTTAATAGAAAAATCAGATATTTTTTATCGGGGGGTTGACAAAATCAGCTTTCACTGGTAAAGTTGCTAGGTCTGAAGGAGAACTGCAGATTCCCTTTGGGCAAAGTTCGGGGGCTTTCAACAGGTCGTTCATCGATTTGGTGTTCTTCGAGAAGCCACTGAACTTGCAAGAGTTCGAGTGGTTTTTTTGTTTGTGGGAGGAACTGAAAGCCCCGTCCCGCACCGAGCTCCGAAACAGACGAGAAGGAAGCAATGTTCTTTCACTGACTCGATAAAGGCAAATCACAGGAAACTGTGAGACGCAAAGCCCCCGCTGATGAGGCGGGGCCCCGGCACGAGGCCGGGGTACGGGACTAACCCTTGCGCAAAGTGCGCGAGGCAAGTTGGCCGGGTTGCCGAAGTAAATGATCCCTTTCGCTCAAGGGGTATCCAAAGCTGGCAGGCTCTGGGAACCTTTTGAGAACGCGAAGGACCTATACGAAACCAACCGACTCCCGCAGTTCCCTGGAAGTCGGTTTTTTTATTGCTCTTGGCAAAAAGGAAAAAATGAACAAGAAGACGAGCCATCGTTGGATTGTAATTTTAACCGCCGTGTTTTCGACGGGGTTTCTGTTTGCAGTCGGAGAAACCCCTTCGTTGATCGAGGAAGTGATTAACTATCCCAATCCGTTCGACAGCCGCCGCGAAGACACCACCGTTTCCTACCGCCTGTCGCAGGATTTGCCGGTGCGGGTGAGGATTTACGATTTGTTCGGTTATCCCGTGCGCGAAATCTACTTCGATTTGGGCTCCACAGGAGGTCGTTCGGGCCTTAACACTTTTCGCTGGGACGGAACCGATAGCTCGGGCCAGAAAGTAACAAAGGGCGGTTATATCTGCATGATCACCGTTGAAGGCGATCAGCCGGTGCGGACGGTTCGTAAAATAGGGGTTGTGCATTAGAGTATCCTAATAAAATGAAAAACATGATACTGGGATTGCGGCGTTTGATAAATCGGGGCCAATTTACAAGGGCTCTGGTTTCCGCTTTCCTATTGGTGTTTTCATCGATTTCCTTCCTTATTGCCGGCAATGACAGCGGCGGACAAGTCGCGCAGTTTATGTCGTTCGGAGCGGGAGCGCGTTCTCTGTCCATGGGCCGCGCGTTCTTCGCGGTTTCTGATGACGCTTCCAGCATCTACTCGAACCCCGCCGGCATGACGCAGCTCGAGCGCAAAGAAATTGGTTTCATGCAGGCCACCCTGGGGATTGATACGGCGCTCACCACCATGAATTATGTTCATCCTTCCAAGAAAGGCTGGGTGTGGGGCATCAACATGACGCAGATGAAAACGGGCGGGTTTGAGAAAGTAACCGTAAAACGGAACACCGCGGGAGAAATTTCCGAACTCAAAAAGGAAGGAGATTTTTCAGACAGCAATACGGGTTACATCTTCGGGTTCGGAAAGAAAGTCTTAAACACTCTTGCCGTCGGAATGTCGATCAAGCAAATCACCCGGCAGGTAGATAATTCCAACGATTCCGTCATTACCGCCGACGCGGCGGCGCTCACTTACCCAATGACTGACAGTAATAACTATCGCGTGGCCTTCGGTATTCAGAATATTTTTGCGATCCAGTCAGGCGATACCGACGACCGGCTCCCGCTTTTAATCAAAGTTGGAAACTCTTACAAAGGATTGAAGGACCGCATGCTTTTAGCGTTTGATTTAACTCAGAACTTTACCCGGAACGTGACAGAATGGAATATGGGCGCGGAATACTGGGTATGGAAATACGTCGTGCTACGCGCGGGCGTGGAAGGAAACCCCGGCCTTCGTCAGTCGAGCTTCGGCTTGGGCCTGCGCGTCAAGGGCGTGAATTTAGACATCGCGCAGGGTTTGACCGATTTGGGCGTTTCGTCTCGGATGGGCGCATCGTGGAAGTTCGGAAAATCGGTGGTTGCCAAACGCGAAGACACGGCGCGGCGGCTCATTCAAGAAGGCATCGCGGCTTATCAGCAGGGAAATTATGTTTTGGCGCTCGACCGCTTGAATCAATCGCTCGATTTAGATCCCAGCAATAACGATGTGCGCGCTCTTGTGGCGCGACTCTCCGGTGTCGTCACCACGCTGCCCTCTGCGGCCGGCGACGGCGAAGTCCCCGGGATCATCCGCAAGGCAATCCAGGACTACCTGAAGGGCGACAAC
>JANLTE010000033.1:0-1612 GCA_031362785.1 Elusimicrobiota bacterium | reverse complement strand
TGAGCGCCCAGGTGCATCCGAAGCGCGGATAGGAATAGTCCGTTATATTTTTAAAAGGAAACGCCTTGATGTTCTGGCGTTCGCCCGTGTACACAACAGGGTGAATGTTGCCTCCGATGTGAGATAAATAGCCGTATATAAACGTTTCACTAAAACCTAAAAAAGGCGTCCTAAAATGAGCGACAGAATGAGAGGGCATTTCTATCCGGCCTGCCATTCTTCATACCAAGTTTTAAGTTGAGGGTCCAATAATTCCAAAGCGTCTAGAGATTTTGTGCTTCCTATTACTTCGCCCGATTCATTTACGATCGCAAAATCCGGTATGTCCTTATTGACGATTGCGTTTGCTTCAATGATCGCGCCTTTTCCAATGCTGACTCCGTCCTCGATTGTGGCACCGGCAGATATGTACGCGTATCTGCCGATCCGGGTTGTCCGCGATTTCCAACTCGAAATTTTTACCCAGGGCCCAATCTGACAGCCTTCTTCAATGAGGACCTCTCCCGATCCTTGGATGACGACGAAGTGGTGGATGAACGCGTTGTTTTCGATCGTTACTTTCTCCGGATTCTCCATTGATATCGTCGTGCTGATTCTTATCAATGGATGAAAATTTCCGCAAGAATTTTGATATCCCCAGACGATTCTAGGCCTTCGCATTTCATCAAAATCAATTTGAAAGAAATTTTTTACCCAGCGTTTTATCGATGCGAAAAAAAAGTAGTCCATGGGTCGGTAACCGCTAGTGTCCGACCTCGGGGACATCTTCTACCAACAGAGGCGCCATATGTAGATATTTGGCAAAGCTCCGCTTGGCGTCTATTTGGCGGTACATGTGCTGGACCTGTTCGGGTTTAATTCCGACCAAACCCGCGACATCTTCGGGTGGGACCTGATGGTTTCGTCCGTAGAGACAAAGGTCAAACTGATCGAGCGGCAGCGTGAAGTAAAACTCGTCTTGCGTTTGAGCTAGGGAATAGGTGTCTGTTGTCGGCGTGCGTTTCCGGATTTCGAGCGGGACGCCCAGGTATTCCGCCAATTGGTACACCTGCGTTTTGTATAGGTGCGCGATCGGCTTGAAATCCGCGGCGCCATCCCCGTTTTTAACAAAAAAACCCTGGTCGTATTCTAGGCGGTTTGGCGTGCCCACCACCGCGTAGTTCAATCGGTCGGCGTGGTAGTATTCCATCATGCGTCGGATCCTTTGCTTAAAATTTGTGGCCGCCACGATTCCCAGATACGCCTCAACGGTCAGCCTCAATTTTGTGATCTTTCCATCCGGGGCTTGAACCACGATGGAAAATATCGGATACTTTGCCTCGTCAAGAACCGAGGGGATCACAATCTTGGATTTGTATTTGGAGTGATATTCGGGAACCACCGAGCGGATGAACTCATCGCGCCGCTCATAACATTGAATGCCTTTTAATGCCGGCGCGATATTTTCAAGTTTCGCTTCGATCCCAATGGTTTCGGCGAGGGCCTTGCCAAATTTCAAGCTGTCATCGGAAGAATCGTCTTCTGGCATGTAAAGCCCCAGCACCCTTTCTTTTCCCAGGGCTCGCGCGCAGAGGGCCGCGGAAACACTGCTGTCGATGCCGCCGGAGAGTCC
>JANLTE010000030.1:0-5519 GCA_031362785.1 Elusimicrobiota bacterium | reverse complement strand
AATCGCGGTCCCGATAAAAAACCCGCCGCGGCTCCGAAAAAATCTGCGGGGAAAGGCCGCGCAAACGGCGGAAACGGCGCGATGTTGGTCGGAAATTTACTGAACGATCCTTCGACTTTGGAAACGGGGCTCACGGCAATCTTAAGCGCGATCCGCGATCAAACGGAGACTGGCGCCAATGGGTTTGGGCTCCACTGGATCGCGCAGAATATGCTCAAGATAGACTACGATTTTTTAACGAACCATTTGCGGCTATCCCACAAGCAAGCGCTCGGTATTGCGGACGGTTTATTGAGCGACGTTTTGGCGGAAATGGTTCGGCGCAAACTGATTGAGGAATCGCAGAAAAATGAGATTATGGAGACATTCACCCGGTCCCAAATTAAAGCGGAAGCCAAAACCCTGAAAGACATCGTTGACCTATACTTCACGGGAATTCCAACCCTATCGAAGCTATTTAAGAAACCCTTGGAGATTGTTAGAGTGGGGTCAGATGGGTTTATGAGAAATGAGATAGAAAAATACTTGAAATCCACGAATCAGGCCGATATCCTGTCTCTCCCCATGCCTAGGCTCACCCCCGATCAAAAGCTATTGCAAAGACAGCTGCATTTAGAGAATAAAGATATTGAAAAAATTCTCGGGTGGGGACCGTTGCGGGTCTCGGAAGAAACGGGCCGGATCCTGCAACTCTTCCCCGAACATAATCGCGCGCAGATCGTCTTAAGGGCTTTGTCCCAGGGCGCGCTTGCCGAGGCGGCGTTTCACGCCAAAAAATTCACCGATAAAAACGACGATGTGGATTGGGTAAACCAGCCGCTCGATTTGATCCGAAAGCGTTTTGAATTAAAAACCGATACGGAAGCGATCCTGCTCATATTAAAAATGAAATCGGATGAAAAGCGGCTGCAGGCCGCCATCGCCTATATAGGCGGCAGCGCGCTCGATCTGACCAAACGAGTTAATGAGTTGGCTCAACAGTCATACGGGATCGCCCATAAAAAAATCGAAGAGTTTTTCTTCGCATACCGCAACAAGAATATAAAGTTCTGGTTTCCAAAACTCTCGGTAAACTTCACCGAAAAAGCTTACGACAAACAGAAGGCGTCAAAACAAAAAGTTGCGGCCCGCCTTTGGGCCCTTGCTAAGAAAAACCGCGACCCTGAAAATCCAGCCATCCTGATATTCATCAATGGCGCTTTGAATTCAGACTATAAAGAGATTGCGGCGGATTTAAGGGAAATTGCAAATTTAGAAGGATTACGAACCATTTCCAAACAAAATGACCCAAGCGCGTATATCAGAGTACTGCTCGAGCAGTACGATGTGGTGATCGAGAGCGGCCGGAGCGCGCTGGCTCAGCCGAAGTTTGCGCGCCGCGTAAACTTAACCGTATATGTGGATGTCCCCGACCTGATTCGCCTGAAAAGATTTTTGAAGGGGAAGATCAGGTCAATTTCAGGGAGTGAGAGAGATAAACCTAATTTCGGCATATCGCTTTTGGATGAATTCCTTAAAGAGCAGGCATTCGACACATATAACACCGCCCCCAACGCAGAGGCCGCGGACGCGGTTTATCAGCCGGAAAAGGAGCTCCTTTGGGTGAGAAACGAGGAAGATCAAGGAGGGAAGCAACGGCTTATGTCGAGGATCGCTGGAGAGAATTTGCCGCCGCGCTTTGATGGGCTTTCGGAAGATTATCAAAAATTAATCCAGGAAATTCTTCCGATGGTTCAGACGGTTATTTCCCCGGACAATAAGATTTTTGACCTCAAAGAAGCGCGGCTTGCCGGAGAAGGGACCCGAAAATCCGTTATTCGTTTAATCGTAAAAACGGATCAGGGAGATAGAACAGTTGGGATCCGATTCGTCAGTTACAGGCGCCGTGGGAGCAGCGCCGCAATGATCCAGGAGCAAATTCAAAAAAGCATCGAACAGGAAATCAGCCTTTTCGGACAACTCAACCAATACGATAGGGACGCGATTAATATCTTGAAATATATATCGAAGGATGAGATCGCGCAAAGCGCCCAAGACCTGATGGTGAAATTCGGATTTGCCGGTTTCACGGTGGGAGAGTTCGCGGAGGGGCAAACCCTGGACGCTCTGAATCCTCGTGATCCGGGAACGCTGAAACTTTTCCAAAGGGGCCCCGCGATCATCATGAAATTATGGCTGATGACGATGAAGAAGCAGAAATTGGAAAATGATCTTTCAGGGTTGGTCCCAACGGACATCTACAGCAGGATCAGCTCAAACTTCATCGCGCTTCCGAACGGCGGGGTGCTCGCTCTCGATATGGAGGAGTTCCGCCCCGTCGGGATTGAGGATCTGTTTGCGAAGCTGGATGGGTTTATTGAGTCCATGGTCAAGGATTTCGGTTCCGATCGTTCCAATGAAGTTCGCCGGGAGATCTGGATCGGCGCGTCGCACGGTTTGGATCAGACACTTGAAAGAAAAATTATTTCCAGGGAAGATGCCAATAAACTGGCCGATGAATTGGGGGAGATGATTCTTAAGTATCAGGAAATCAGCGGTTTGAAGACTCTCGGCCATAATGAGATTCCTCAACAGCGGATCCTCCAAATCGCTCCCCGCCTGAAAGATGAATTGCTGCGATACGCGAGGGCAGAGCCAACCAACGGGTCAACCCCAGCCATCGATGTTCTCGTTGGTCAAAAGCGGACGCACGAGGCGCTGGATCTCCTTTTAGCCGGGTCCAAATTGCAGTTCGCTTCCGCTGAAGCTCAGGACCTACTCAGAATAATCGGCGGGCAAATACTTCTTGATGGAAATCAGTCGCAAGCGCACCGGCTGCTCGAAGTAAACAAAATTCTCCTTTCGTACCTTGTGGGATCTAACAGCGCTGGCGTCAGTGCCGGAGTCAATAAATCCATATCCGCGGCCATCGCCCGATGGGGGGACGCGGCTGATATCGGCGCGTATGTTCGACAGTACGAATCTATCAACGATCGCGCGGCAGTCAATATCATGCGTTATTCCCTGATCGATACGGCTAAAGAATACGACCGGCGCGAATTGATCGGTCCCATGATGGAGATTTTAGATGACCTTTTGGCGAAAGACGAACTCCAAACCGTTCCGTCCATGGCTACGAATATTATTGAATTCGTCAGCAGGCACGCCGACATTGAATCCCTGTTGCGCCGCTACGGGAAGAGCGCCATCCGCTTACTGAAAATTGAGTTCGGGTACGGTAAACACAGCCAGTCCACTTGGCCGGCATATGTATTGGGGCTCATGGAACGGTTTTCGCCTGACGCTGTTGCCAGAATTTCAAGCGCTCCCGAAAGTTGGCCCGAAGCGCTGCCCAGGCTGGATGTGCCTCGGCGCTCCTGGTCGGATTTGTTTGCAGGCGGGTCTGTTCAAGGAGGCGCTGGCCGCACCGTAATTTGGAAAGCGCCGAACGGAAAAGTATATGGAATAAAATTTCAGGTCGCGTCGGAATCGTTCGACACTTTTGCGGGAGAATCGGTTAAGTTGAAGGAGTTAAACCGTCTGTCCGTTGATTGGGAACAGTCGTCGCCAGGCTACGAAACACCCGCAGATCTCCCGGCGCTCGTGAGCCTGGATTCGAAGCCTATCCCCGAGGAAGTTTGGAAAATTTTAAATGCAAGCGAGTCCGGGCCCTATGGAAGGATGCTGTATAGGGATCGCTCGGGAAAGCGATATAACATTTTCATTTATGAAGCGATTGGGCCCAACCCTATGGCGCATTGGAATTATTTGGGCAACCCTGACATGAGCCCTGAAACTTTTGAGGATTCTTCCGTCAAAAATCTGAAGGCGCTCGGTGTTTGGGCGCGCCACGGCCTCGTTCACCCAGACCTCATCCGGCTTTTTCACGATCGGGAGCACGGACGGCGGTATCTTTGGTTCGTCGACCTGATGGCGGATTCTCGGTTTACCCGGTATGGTGCCGGGGATTTGGAAGCATGGGCGGAGGCGGTGCGGTTTCCCAATTTTCGAGAAGATGGCCCCGCCGACATAACAGAGATGATGAGCGTGCCCCAGTTGGTTCAAAAACTGAACTTGTCCGCTGCTGCCGGTCAGCAAAAAGCGTCTTCAGTCGATGAGAGCAGGGAGACGATCGTTCACACCATCGGTTTTCTAGGGGATTACCTTTTTAGCTGGTCCTTGATAGCCGGAAACTACTGGAGGGAGCGCGGCGAGCTCCACTGGGATGACGATTCCGAGGTGACGGCTCACGCTATAATGATCCGGCGAATGTTTGAAACGTTGTCCCGGTCTTACACAGGGTCATCGGAGAGGATTTCGTTCGAGGCATCCCTTGCCGACTCTATCGACTGGATCCGGCTGGCTCGGCAGATGGCTTATTTCATGGCGCGCGGAGAGTTTTATTTCAACGACCTTTTAAATGGCACCGTGCCGGTTTCAAAACTATTTTCAGGAAAAGATGTCGCCGGGTTTGGCGTCAATTTCGATTCGGAGTTTGGATGGGGGTTCATTACTGAGGGCGCGATCCGCGGCTCGTTGGCGGAGGCGGGCGTTGACAATAATGATATGGATGAACTGTTGAAGCGATACTTCAATAAGTCGCTTGCCGTTCCTCGGTTGCCTACGGACGGGAACATGTGGAGGTTTAAAACCGACGCTTTGGAACAGTTGCGGCGCGCTCCGCAAACTCCAGCGATCCGGATGCTTCAAAAACTTCATTCCGAATCTGGAAAGGGGTGGCGGCAGGATGGTAAGAATGTAGATCTCGGACATTTCAATGGAACATTCCCGATCCAGGAACTCATCAAGGCGCTTTACCTTTTCTCATCTGGGATGGTCGCGGTGCGGGCCGGCATCGATTTGGGCGCTCCGAAAGCGGATGATACGGTTACCGGCGGCGTGATGCCCTGGATGCGCGACAAGGTTGTGGCGCGGTTGCCGTTCATCGGCAAAAAGATCTCCGAAGAGTGGTTCTACCAGCGCTGGGTCGCTTTCTGGCTGGAAAACATCGCCGCGTTCCTCGCAGGCGCTGCGGTCGTTACGGTTGTTGGATAGCTGCTGCTGGTGTTCAGCGGCATCACAGGCGTCACAGCCCCTGGGTTTGGCAACGCCAGCATCGATTTTTACCTGAAATCTGCCTATTTAATCTCCTGGCCGCTCTTTGTGCTTGGCCATTCTTCGATCATGACCAAGCTCTTCGGCTTCCGCGCACAGCCGCAAAATTTGAAGGGGGCCCTATTGATCGGCGCCATCAACCTGGCTTTCACCCCATTCCTTACCGTTGCATCGCCCTTCGCCATCCCAGCCGTCATTGCCGCATCCTTATTAGTTCATTTCAGCGCCAACCAAGCTCTGAGTATTCACCAGGTTATTCAATCCCGAAGGGAGAAAGCGTTACTGGACGATTTGGTTCTGTCCGTGGGCATCATTAATCATGGCGGTCCGCTGGCGATCCCTGATTCTAGTTTAAAAATTAGCAATCGAGTTAAAAAAATTCTAAATGATAGAAGGGCATCTGCTGCATTAGGTACGCGTAAAAC
>JANLTE010000028.1:0-5688 GCA_031362785.1 Elusimicrobiota bacterium | reverse complement strand
ATGACATCGCCTGGCTGCGCGCCGGAACCGATGGAACATTGCGGGCGATCAACCCCGAAGCCGGTTTCTTCGGCGTGGTACCCGGCACAAATTTAAAATCGAACTCCAACGCTATCGCCACGATTCAGAAAAATACCATTTACACCAACGTCGCATTGAAGCCGGATAACACCGTTTGGTGGGAAGGCTCCGACGAGCCCGCTCCCTCCGAAGCGATTGACTGGAAAGGCGATGCCTGGAAGCCCGGCCAGACCGATGAGAAGGGGCAGAAAGTGAAGGCGGCGCATCCCAACAGCCGCTTTACGGCTCCGGCCGGACAATGTCCGTCTATTGCCTCCAACTGGGAAGACCCCGAAGGCGTTCCGATCTCCGCGATTCTTTTTGGAGGACGGCGCGCCACCACAGCCCCGCTCGCCTACGAAACGTTCAGCTGGAACCACGGCGTCTACACCGCCGCGACGGTCGGCTCCGAAATGACCGCCGCCGCCTCCGATAGCAACGTAGGCCAGGTCCGCCGCGATCCCATGGCCATGCTCCCCTTCTGCGGCTATCACATGGGCGACTACTTCCAGCATTGGATCAACATGGGCAAGAAAATTCCCAAACTGCCCAAGATATTTCATGTGAACTGGTTCCGCCAAAACGCCAAAGGCGAATTCCTCTGGCCCGGCTTCGGCGACAACCTCAGAGTGTTAGAATGGATCCTCGAGCGCTGCGAAGGTTCCGGCAAAGCGCAGGAAACGCCGATTGGATTTGTCCCGACCGAAGACGCCATCGATACGACCGGCCTCGATCTTGAAGCGGGAACGATGAAAGAGCTCTTATCGGTAAAGAAAGAAGAATGGAAATCGGAAGTGAAGTCCCAAGAAGCCTTCTTCAAACTCTTTGGCAGCCGCTTCCCCAAAGAAATCACCGCCGAGCGCGAAGCTCTGAATAAGCGCCTTTGATTTCAAGTTCAAGTTACCGATAACTCAGTATTATCATTATATGATTGAACGAATGCTGCCATTGAGATTTCATATTGATACAAACTGCATCAACGCAAAATCAAAAAATGAAGAAATGAATCTGCTTGAGCAATGGCACAAAAATAAAATCATTTCAATAGAATGCCCCACTACTGCACAAACCGAAGCACTTAAAGGACATGACACTCAAAGAACAGACAAGGCTTTAAGTTACGTTGAAAACATCTCTCTTTCCATTAACAACACGATGTATAAGGAAATATCCTCAAAAATATTTGGAGATAAATTAACTGAAAATCAAGTAAACGATGTAAGGGTTATTATCAGTGCCATAGAAGACAATTCTATATTGGTAACACTTGATGGTAAATCTAAAAAACAACCAGGCGGGATATTAGGGAACGCCAAATGGCTTGACCAAAAATTTCAATTAAAAGTTTTACATCCAAAGGAAGCGGTGGCACTGGTTAGAAAATATTTATCAAAGAGGGATAAAAGCGCTCTTTTTCATGCGAAAATAGACAATAGTCCACTACCCAACTGGGTTAGGAATGATGATCATGGCCATCGATGAACAAAAACCTTTAATAAAAGATTTTATTCTCATTACTTTATTTGCAATTATTTTTAGTTTTGTCGTTTCGGATGGTTTAAGATTAGTTGTAAAAAAGCTTTTACAAATTCCCAAAGAACAAATGGGTATTGTCTTATGGGGCGATACCTTTTTTCTGAGAATAATTGCATCTTTTATAAGCACAACGGCGGGAGCTTTTGTTATTGGCACTTTTCTTAAATCAAAAGCAAGGTTAGCTGCAGTACTCTCTACCTTACCTATTGTTGCTTGTTGGTCATGGTCATTAATTTACACAACAATTCCGGCATATCAACTTAACATTGGTAATTCAAAATATTTTCTACTGCCAATCATTATAATTGTCATTTCACCCGCCCTTGGTTATTTTGGTGCCCTGCAGGGGCAAGAGTATTTAAATGAATTTCAACGCCCCGGATCAATTTTAAATATAAGATGGCCCCATTGGTTTTGGATTTTTCCATTTTATCTCAATAAAATTGTTGCGATTCCTGTTTTTACTTTATTATTACTTTGGAGAATTGATGCAAACTCAAAAATAGATGATAACCCTATTTTTTCCATTATCTTTGATTTTGGAAATACTATTAGTCGTATTATAGTATTCCTTATACTCATGTCTTTCCTTGTATCTATGGGCTATGTTTATGAATTATTAACTGCAGAAAAAATAAAATGGAAGGATGGGCTGATAATTCTTGGACATGTTTTGTTACTGTCTGCGGTAGGTTTAATATTTTATAGATAACTGAAACTATTTTCAATATTTATAAAAAGCCGCTCGTTCTTTCGAACCAGCGGCTTTCTCTTTTAGAAAAGAACTAATTATTTGAAGCTGTTCACCAGCGCCGTAATCTCGTCTTTGCCGAGACCGAGCTTCTGCTTCACGGGAGTGCCGAACTTGTAGGCGGGCTCCAGATCTTCGTAAGTTGCCTGGTCGGTGGTTTCGTAGAAGACGCCGATGGGAATCCGGGTGTCCCACTCTTCCGCCTTCTTCATGGCGACGTCGAAATTGCTCGTGTCGTGCTTTTCTTCCTGGAGGCTGTAGACTCTTTCGCGGAACCAGGGGTAGGTGTTCTTCTTGTTGTAAGTCACGCAAGGGCTGAATATATCGATCAGAGAAAAACCTTTGTGCTTGATCGCCTTCACCATGGTCTCGGCCAGCAAGTCCTGGGCGCCGGAGAAACCGCGGGCGATAAACGTAGCGCCTGACACCAACGCCAACTGAATGGGGTTGATGGGAACTTCGATGCAGCCTTCGGGGGTTGATTTGGTTTGAATGCCGAGCTCGGTGGTGGGAGAGGTTTGGCCTGTGGTTAAGCCGTAAACCTGGTTGTTCATCACGATGTAGGTCACGTTGATGTTCCGCCGCATCGCGTGGATGAAGTGTCCTATGCCGATACCGTATCCGTCTCCGTCGCCGCCTGTCATAATAACATTCAGATCAGGGTTGGCGAACTTTACGCCCTGCGCCACTGCAACCGAACGACCGTGCAGAGTGTGCAGTCCGTAAGAGCCGAAGAAGCCGGGAAAGTTGGAAGAGCATCCGATGCCGGAAACGACCACCACATCTTTCGGATCCAGGCCCAAAGTCGTGCAAGCCTTCTGCAGCGAGGTCAATACGCCGAAATCGCCGCATCCCGGACACCAATCCGGAGCGATTTTGGATTTAAATTTAGTGATATCTAAAGTCTCTGCCATTTTAATCTCACCTCTTCAATCGATTTAAATTATCGGACGCCGGCCAGCTCGGAGACTTTCACCGAACCCTTCAAAATCAGCTTCGCTTCCTTGATCACCATTTCGGGGCCGAACGGCTCGCCGTCGTATTTGCGGAGGTGATGATGGATGGAATAACCGGTTTCCTGGCGGACCAACCGCTCCATTTGACCGGTATAGTTTCCTTCAACGATGAAAGTCTTCTTGCAAGACCGCAGAATCTCGCCGACTTCTTTCGCCTGGAAAGGCCATATATATTTGATGTTCAAATGGCTCACTTTCGCGCCGTCTTTTTCAAGCGTTTGGATGGTGTCCCGCACCACGTTATAAGTGGAACCCCAAGTGACGAAAGTAATGTCCGCATCTTTTGGGCCGATCAGCTGCGGTTTGGGCAAGGCCTTTAGCGCAGTATCCATTTTGCGCATGCGTTTGTTCATCATGACGATGCGTTTGACGGGATCGGTAAAAACGTCTGAAATAACAACTCCATCCTCATCGTGTTCGTCAGAAGCCGCCACATACATGTGGCCAGGCGTCCCAGGGATGGCGCGCGGAGAGATTCCGGTCGGAGTATCTTTATAGCGCTTATATGTTCCTGGCTCCGCTGTGGCCGTCGTTGGTATCAATTCCCCTCGGTCGATTTTGACTTTAGAGAAATCCAGATCGTCCACCGTTTCATAATGCTCGGATAGCTGGAGGTCGGACAAGAGGATCACGGGACATTGATAAATGTCGGCGAGGTTGAAGCATTCCACGGTGGAATAAAACGCGTCTTCAACCGTGAAAGGCGCGATAATGATTTTTGGGAAATCGCCCTGGGATGCGCCCAAAACCTGGAACAAATCGCCCTGTTCCTGTTTGGTCGGAAGTCCAGTGGATGGTCCGCCGCGCTGAACATTCGCCACAACGACAGGAGCTTCGAGCATAGCTGCCAAACCAACCGCTTCAGTCATCAAAGAAAATCCGCCGCCGGAAGTCGCGGTCATGGAACGCGCGCCCGTGTGGCCGCCGCCCACCGCCATGTTCATCGCGGCAATTTCATCTTCGCACTGCTTCACGACGATTCCGTACTTGTGTCCGCGAGGCGCGAGCCAATGCAGAACTCCGGAAGCCGGAGTCATGGGATAAGCGGTATAAAACTTGCAGCCCGCAGCCAATGCGCCGAACGCAATGGCCTGGTTTCCCGTCATAAACATCCGATGGGTTTTGGAAAGCGTCCAGGAATAAGTGGAGGGTTTAAAATTTTCTTTCGCGTAATCGTAGCCGGCTTTGGCCGCGCCCACGTTCGCGTTAACCACTTCGTCGCCTTTCTTTTTAAAAGTGCTGGTCAGAACTTCCGCAACGGCATCCATGGGAAAGTTCATCAGAAAAGCTAAAGCCCCGAGGGCAATAGTGTTTTGCATGACGGGGCTTTTTCCAAACTTTGCGGCGATGGTCGAGGACGGAATTCCGTAATCGGCTACGCCTGTGCCAAGGTCGGAGGGTTCTACTTTAATTTTTTCCTTATTGTAAATCACGCCTCCGCCGGGCAAAACTTCTTTGCCGTGGCGTTTTACGGTGTCTAAATTGAGCGCGATCAGGAAGTTGGTGAGGTCGCCCTGGTCCCAAACTTTCTTCTCGCTGATGTTAATCTGCATGTACACATGTCCGCCGCGAATGACGGACTGATAGGAATTGTAAGCGTAGGTGTAAAGTCCCTCACGCGCGCAGGCTTTTGCCAGCGTTTCTGCAACGGACGCGATGCCGTCGCCGGCCGCACCGCCAACCCATACTATTACGGACTTAGAATTTGAACTGGACATACCATCCTCCCTGAATCATTAATAAAATCGGCGGGGTAATGCAAAACGCCGGATTCGCACCCAGCGTTATTTATTCCGAATTGCGCGGTAACTTTTGTGCGGAATTATTATAACAAACCCACCTAACCGTGTCAATGAAACCTGATTTCAACTCGCTATCTTCCAACGGTTGTGGATCCAGAGCCAGGCTTCGGGACGCTCGCGGACCCACGATTCGACGATTCGGTTCATCCGGAGCGTGGCCTCGGCGATATCCGTCTCAGTGGCGGCTAAACCGGAAAAATCCATGGCAGGGGCTACGCTGATTTTAACGCGATCCCCCTCGCGCCAGCAACGCACGGGATGAACGGGAACATTGTATCGGAGCGCTAGTATCGCCGGCAGCGCCGTCGTCAGCGCTGGCCGTCCAAAAAACGGGATTTTAAGCCCCCCCTCGTTTACGCGGTGATCGATGAGTACCGCCAGGAGATTTCCGCCCTTCAACCAGCGAATCGATTCGCGCACCGCATCCCGAGCCAGAATGACGCGTACGCCCTGACAGCTCCTGATTTTCGTTACCCAGCCGTTCACCCAAGGGTTTTTGACCCTGCGCGCGACGACCGCGGTG
>JANLTE010000017.1:0-2944 GCA_031362785.1 Elusimicrobiota bacterium | reverse complement strand
CCGGGCGAGTGCCGAACACGCAGAAGATTCGCTTCATTAACCGTGCACCGTCTCGGAGGGTTTCATGGGCAGATCCAAAAGTTCATCGTAACGCGCGATAAGAACATGCTCCTCGCGTTCCTTTAAATATTTCAGCAAATGTTCAAAATTTTTCATGACTTCTATGTCGTAGGGGTCGATGTAGATGTTCATGTAAGAACTCGTCTCGATGCTGATATCCACCAGTTTCTTGAAAATATCCTGATATTCCGATTCGGTGTTGTGCAGCCATCGGTAGAAAAGCCGTGTGGAGTTCAGGGAATGCCAGGTATCGAACACGGTGAAGGGGTGCTTCAAACAAGTCGTCAGCGGAATCTCAACAATGCCTTCGGGGGCTAGGAAGGGGTCCCCGTACGATTTAGTGTTGGTGAGACAGGTGGAAGTCGAGTATTTGTGTCCGAGCTCTTTTAGAATTCCATAAATTTCGTCGGTAAATAGATTTTTAAAATGAGGGATGCGCGTGCCTTTAGTTTTTACGCCCAGATATTTCCAGATGATCTCATCGCACTTCGCGACTTCTTCCAGCTTTTCCTGGCGGGAGATTTCGCGGAACTTTCGGCCCGGGTTCAAGAGTTCGTTATCCGGATGAGAGTAGGTGTGGTTTAGGACTTCGTGCCCCTGCTTCACCACTTCTTCATGAATTTTCGGATACTTTTCCACCCAGTGCCCCACGCAGGCGAAGCTGGTCTTGATTTTATATTTATCGAGCAGCTTTAGCGTGTAGGGAATCGCCTCGGCGTCCCGAGGGTAATCGCAGTCGAACGAAAGAGTGAAGCAGCTTTTTTTACCTTTCCAGAATTTTTGCCTTCCCTTATTATGCTCATAAATGGATGTAACGATACTTTCAGGGCAAAGCAGGGACAGCGCGACCACCAAAGGCAGGTTGCCGTTGTTGTTCACGACCCAGTTGTAAAACCCCTTTGCTCCGTTTGAACTCATAGATTCCCCCTACGATGACCATCGATTAGAATTCTGCATGATGTTTTCATAAATTTCAATGATTTTTTTTGATTGGTTCAGCCAATTCCGGTCCTTCACAATCCGTTCGCGCCCGTTTTTTCCCATCTGTTTTCGTTTTTCCGGCTCATTCGCCATTTCGACCAGGCATCGGGCGAATTCGGATACTGATTGAGGCTTAAACAGTTTTCCGTGAACGTCGGGGTCAATACCATCCCGTAAAGGTCCGTAGTCTGCCGCCACGACCGGTTTTTCCATTGCCATATATTCAAAAATTTTCATGGGAGATCCGTACTCGTTGGAGTCGGGCATGACGCCCAGGTCGATCGCTGCCGTAAAGTTTGGCAGTTCGTCGTGGACCACTTTTCCCGTAAAGTGAAAATAGTTCTCCAGTTTTTTTTCGCGGATCATCCGCTCGAGTTCAGGCCGCATGGGTCCGTCGCCGATTAAAAGCGCCGAGAGCGAAGGCGCGGATTGAACCGCCAGCTCCATCGCGTTTACCAGCAACTGCAGGCCATGCCAGGGGTAGAATCCCCCTACGAACCCGATGACCGTTTTTCCCTCGAGATGGTACTTCTGGCGCACCGCCTCGCCCGAAACGCCGGGCCTAAATATTTCCGGATCGGCTGCGTTGGTGAGAACAGTAATCTTATCGGCTGGAATTCCGCGCTTGACCATGTGGTCTTTCAGGTAATTCGAAACCGGAAAGTTGTGGCTCGAACCGCGCAAAATCTTTTGGTCAACAAAATTGGCGAGCGGGCTGAGGATTGCGCTTCTTTTGCGCACCAATGGCATATCCGCGGTGAAGTTCACCTCTAGAAAAATCGGAATGTTGCGCGCCGCGCAGAAATCAACCGAGGCGTAATTTAAAAGCGCCGTCCGCTCATAGACAAAAGAATAGTTCTTGGCTTTGAACATATCCGCCATTCTTTTCTTCAGGATAAAATTGTACCCGAGTTCCATCATTTCAAAAGCAATTTCAGGCGCGTGGGAAGCAAGATAGGTCAACATTCCGGATTTCCTTGGTGGGCCGGCGCCGGATCCCCGGGCGCTCGTGGGCGATAAGATATCCACCGTGTGACCCATTTTGCGAAACGAATCGACGACGCCCATGATGTGGACGCCTTCAACTCCCTTTCCTTGCGTTCGATGCACATATAAAATGTTCATGATTAGTTTCCAACCGTTGTAAATGTCAGTCCCCGTGCCTGTGCGGACCGAATGATATTTGGCAAAGCTTCGAGAGTGTGAGGGTTATCCTCATGCATTAAGACGATGTCTCCGCCTCGCAGCGGCTTGCAACGCTCCTCGATGCTTTGAAGCGTGCTATTTTCCGGGTCTCCATCTTCGCTATCCAGCGACCAGAAAATAACCTTGCGTCCCGAGGTCACCGCGTACCAGAAAAAACTGAGGTTCCAGTCGCCGTAGGGAGGCCGGACCGCCCGAATCGCGCTTCCTGTTGTATCACGAACAATGATTTCGGTATCCTCTACCTGCCGTCTCACTTTTTCAGCGTCCAAATTGTTAACTGAAACATGATCGAAAAAATGATTTCCCATAAAATGACCTGCGATTGAGATCTGCTTCGCAAGTTCGGGATATTTTTTTACTTGGCATCCGCTCAGGAAGAAGCTGGCTTTAACTTGGAATTTTCCCAGGATGCTCAAGATCATTTCCGTGTTGGGGTGCGGACCGTCGTCAAACGTCAGGCAAACCGTCCGGTCCGATCCGCTATGATACTGTACCCAGCGGGACGGAATAAAACTTTTGAAGAGCGACTTGGCAATTTTTTTCACGGCTGATCCATGAACTTCTGGTGCCAGAGTTCAAGCACGACCAGCGAAAAAATCCTTCGGCCCAAATCCTCGCCGTTCTTGATTTTGAGAAAAAGTTCGTTAACATATTCCGGTTTGAAGTATCCCCTGTTTATCGATTTTTTCGCTGTGAG
>JANLTE010000015.1:0-3988 GCA_031362785.1 Elusimicrobiota bacterium | reverse complement strand
GCGGCACGGGAAATCCTTTTTTCTTTCTGTGAATAATTTCCTCTGGGAGCAGCGTTCGCGCCACGTCCCTCAATATCCTTTTTCCGACCCCGCCCGCCAGTTTGTAATCGTCGGGCAGAGAAAGGCAAAACTCCATGAGTTCGTGGTCCAAAAAGGGCGCGCGCATTTCGATCGAGGCCGCCATGGTCATGCGGTCGGCTTTCAGAAGGATGTCTTCGGCCAGCCACGATTTAATATCGATATACATCATTTTTTTAAGCGGCGTTTCGCGCTCGATCTTTTTGTGGAGGTTCGTAAAATAGTCGTTAAAAATCCTTGTGGAATTCCGACTCAACTCATCGGTATAGATGCGCCTTTTGATGGAATCGGAAAGGTCATAGGACACCGAGCGGAAGCGTTTTTCAAACGGCTCGCTCACCCAATCGAAGTACTTTGCGATTTTTTCGGGAGCGGAGTCCGCAAGCGCATTTTTTATGGATTCGGGCACCCAACGGGCAAAAGCGTGAATCTTCTCCATTTTTTTCATCTTTGAATAAATAGGGTAGCCTGCCAGAATTTCATCTGAACCTTCTCCGGACAAAAGCACAGTGGCCTCGGGCTTGGCGAGTTTCGAGAGCTTAAAAAGCGCGATTCCCGCGCTCTCCACGATGGGCTCGTCGCAGTGTTCGAGCAGCGTGTCGATCGAAGTGAAAAGGTCGTCCGGTCGCAAATAAAATTCGTGGTGCTCAGTCTTGAATTTTTTTGCAACGATGCTCGCGTACCCGAGCTCGCTGGATTCGGGCTCGTTTTCATACCCGACTGAAAAAGTTTTGATCGGCTGGTTTACGAGTTCGCTCATGAGTCCCACGATAATGCTTGAGTCGAGGCCCCCGCTTAAGAAAACGCCGAGCGGCACTTCGCTCATGAGGCGGATCTTGATGCTTTCAAGAAGTTTTTCTTTCAGTTTCTTTTTGGCGTCTTCATAGGAAATATAGAGCGTTCCCAAATTTTTGAGGCCCCAATACTCCTTCATCTCGATTTGATGGTTTGAATCTAGAACCAGCGTGTGGCCCGGTTCAAGTTTGTAGATGTTTTCAAAAAGCGTTTCCGCTCCCGGCACGTAGCCAATCGAGAGATAAAAATCGATCATGGATTCGTGCACCGAGCGTTTGACCAGCCCCGACGCCAATATGGCTTTAATTTCGGAGGCGAAGAGAAAGGCCTGGTCGTCCCGGTAATAGTAGAGCGGCTTTTTTCCTGCCCGGTCGCGCGCCAAAAACACAACTTTCTTCCGGTCGTCGTGTATGCAGAAAGCGAACATCCCGCGCAAACGCTTCACGCATTCGGGGCCCCACTCCTGATAGGCGTGCAGGATCGTTTCGGTGTCGCTCCGCGTCTGGTACTTATAGCCTTTTTTAACGAGCTCGCCGCGCAAAATTTCGTGGTTGTAGATTTCTCCGTTAAAGACGATCGAAACCGTTTTATCGGCGTTATAGATCGGCTGGTGTCCTCCGGACAAATCGATGATGCTCAGGCGCCGGTGCGCGAGGCCAACATTTTTATCGATGTGGAATCCTTCGTCGTTGGGGCCCCGGTGCGCGATGGAGTCGGACATCTTTTTCAGGAGCCCCGCATCGACGGTTCGGCTCGAGTCTTTATAAATGAGTCCTGCGATTCCGCACATGTTAGTGGAGCGCCGCCTCAAAAATAGATTTGTACCGGTCCGCCATTTTTTGCCAGGTGAAATCTTTCACGGAGGCGCGAATATCCTGTTCGTTCCAGCTGGTTTGAAGGCCTTTCTTAATCGCTGCGGCGATAGAGGACTCATCGCCGGGTTCGGCTATCACGCCGTTGGATTCCCTCAGAACTTCCGGCACGCTTCCCACGCGCGTCGCGATCACCGGCCGACCGGAAGCCAGGGCTTCAAGCACCACGTTGGGGCAGCCTTCGCGGTAGCTTGGAAGGCAATGGAGCGTCGCAGCTCCCATCCAGTCCACTATTTCGGAGTAAGGACGCTCACCTTTAAAAATCACTCTGTCCGTAATACCCAAGGCGTTCGCGAGCGCCTGACATTCGTCCCACAACTCCCCGTTTCCGATCACGAGCAGTTTCACGCGAGGATCCAGGTTTTCCTTATGAAGGATTCCGATCGCTTTTAAAAGCGGAATGATCCCCTTTTCATCCGACAGGCGTCCGACGTAAAGGATGTATTGGTTGGCGGGGTCCAGAGAAAATTTTCGGACGCATTCATCGCGGTTCTGGATTCTAAACAAATCCTGATTGACTCCGTTTAGTACAATGCTCAATTTACGGGCATCGGCGCCCAAGTCTTCTGACATCACTTTGCTCTGGGCCGAACTAATGGCGATCGATTGCTCCGCGGTACGCAGTGTGTTCATGATTTGAAAACGCCGCACGGGGTAAGCGGTCGTTGCATAGAGGTTAATGTCGCAGCCCAACGCGGAGACGACTACCGGGATCCCAAGGGTTTTGGCGGCATAAGTCGCGGCAACGCCGTCCGGGTACATCCACTGGGCGTTGATGACGTCAATTTTCTTTCGGCGGTTAAGTTTAGCGATTTTAAAAACGAGCGACAAGTAAAGCGTTGCGCTTTGCAAAAAGCCAAATAATTTGGGGATCACGATATATTTCGGATAAATGACTTCAATATTTTTCAGGACTGCGCGATCGGGGACCTGGGCGAACTTGTACCATTGTTTTAAGCCGCTTAACAAAGACCATTTTGGAAACCATGGCACGGGCGACATCACCGTCACTTCACAAACGGTCGAGAGTTTCTCCACCAGCTGGCTCGTGAAAATGCCGCGGTTGGGTTCGAGGGGGTTCGGATATAAGTTAGTGATCAGTAAAATATTCATTTTTGAGATATTTCGTCATAAAGCTTGTAATAGGCGTTCACCATTTTTTCAAATGTGAACAGTTCTTTAACTCGGGCTTTCCCTTTTTCTCCCATCGCGCGCGCTCGGGCCGGATCTCGCCTCATTTCCACCATGGCTTTAGCCAAAGCTTCCGGGTTACGCGCCGGAACCACAAGTCCCGTTTCGTTGTGAGCAACGGCTTCAGGATTCCCGTCCACATCCGTTGTTATGATGGGCACGCCCGAGGCCATGGCTTCGAGCAAAACGATGGGCAGCCCTTCCTTAATAGAAGAGAGCACAAAAGCGTCAATCGCTCGGTGAATTTGTGGAATGTCCCTTCGGTTTCCAAGAAACTTCACGCATCCGCTGATTTTTAGGGCTTCCGTTTCCCTAAGTAAATCTTCTTTCAGCGGTCCCTCGCCGCAGAGCAACAGTTTGGCTTCCGGAATTTCTTTGACGACCTTTGCGAAGGCCTTGAGTAAAGTCGAGTGGTCTTTGTTGGGGAAAAATCTTGCGACATTAATGAAGGCGAAATCGTTTTCAAACAGTCCGAGTTCGCGCCGTTTTTCATCGCGGTTCACCTGCACTTCGTAGTCCTCTAGTTTCACACCGTTTTGGATCACGAGAACCTTTTCACGGGCGATACCTTCTTTTTGAATCATGAATTCCCCGACCGAAATGGAAACTGAAGTCACCCGATCTGTGAACCACGACAGAACCTTCTCAATTTTTCCCCATCGCTCAACTCTATAATCGCTGGGGGTGTGGGCGGTGTGAATGAGCGGCACTCCCGCCAGCTTCGCCGCTATACCGCCGTAAAGCCAAACGCTTGGGTTATGCGTATGGACGATGTCAACTTCAAGTTCCTTGAAAAGCTTCACCAAGCGGAACGACAGGCTCCAATCGAGTCCGTCCGATTTTTGGACAGTATACACTGGAATGTCGAGGTTTTTAAATTCGGGCTCCAAACGGCCATTTTCAAAAAATGAACAGACGAACGGCTGATATTTTTGACGGTCAATCCGCCGGCAAATTTCCAGAATCAGCGTTTCGATGCCTCCCACGTCTAAGGAAAAAGTAATAAACATTATGTGGGTTTTTTTCATTAGATGATTTCCTTAACCGCGATC
>JANLTE010000393.1:0-2916 GCA_031362785.1 Elusimicrobiota bacterium | reverse complement strand
TGGACGATATCAATCAAAAATTCGGAAAATTTACGGTGAAACCGGCGGGATTTTTATTCGCGGAAAAGTTCGGAGTTCTGGACGCGCCCATTCCCCCTTACATGCGGGTGGAAAAATAAGCGGAAAAGTAAAATGTGGCGGGGGCGCCGACTTTCTTATTCCACAAAGAAAAGGAAGTCGGCATCATCTCCGCCAAAGACTCAAGGAAAAAACCTTTTTAAGGAATTTGGCGGGGGAGAGACTTGAACTCTCGACCCCACGCTTATGAAGCGTGTGCTCTAACCAGCTGAGCTACCCCGCCGAAAGGGGTTCTAAACCGTATGGGATACAATTTTATCAATTCTCAGGAGAAAATGAAATTGACGGGAAGGCGCTAAGGGATTTTAGTTTTTATCTTCCGTGTCGCCATGAACTGCGACGAAGCCGCGGATCCTGCGATAAGTTTCTTCAGTGAGGACCTTTTTCTTAACGAGCTCGGCCTTGCGGCCATAGGGACGGCTGGCAACAATTTTTTTCGCGTAATCGCGGCCGACTCCAGGCAGGTCTTCGAGCTCCTCGACATCGGCTGAATTCAAATCGAGCAACCCGCGGATTTTATGCGCTTCTTTAACCCGGACCGAAGGAACATCCGATTTTTTGCGCGGCTTAACCGGTTTCACGGATTTTTTCCGTTCTTCCGTATGAAACGCCGTGCTAACGTGTTTTCCCGATGACAGGCGGGCTCCTTGTCTTTCCGGCTCGGAACCCGCCGAATAAGCGGTTCCGCTCCAAATCAACAGGGAAGCCAACAAAAACTGCTTCAACTAATATTGGACGATGAGGGCGACCGCGGTGATGGCGTCGTCGCGGAAGAAACCGGCCGGCGGCTTGCCCGAACGCTTCCAGGTGTAGGAGGCCTTCAGGGAAAGGTGCGTTGAAATCGCGACCTGAATGGCCGAGATTGTGGTTAAGCGATAATCATCGCTGTCTTTAAAGTTATGTAAAAACTCGCCTTCCTGAGTGAGCTGAGAAGTCGCCGAAACCGCGAAGCCGTATTTAGCGTACGCGCGCCCAGCACCGAATTCGTTTCTTGGCGGGGTCGGGCGTTCTTCATTGATGTAGCCGCCGCCCAGTTCGAGCATGAACTGATTGCGGTTCTTATCGTCGAAAAAATGGCGGCCCAAGCCAGCTGACGCATCGTAGCGATTCAGTATGCCGGCGAAGCGGTTCTTGTCCCAGGCGAAACGCTCGAAAGTATAGTTTCTGCCGATTAAATCCCAGGTGACCTTTTCATTTGCGTAATATTGCTCGGCGATGGTTTTGTCGTTGCTCTCGCTGCCCAACCCCCCAAAATTAGCTTCCGCGATGGACCGCGTCCACTTATAGGTAAACGTGTTTTTCCCCGAAATGGTGGTCGCTTTACTGTTTCCGTTCGTGCTCACCACCGAAAGTTCCGCCGTTTCCTTCCACGGCTTCTCATCGGCCGCAAAGACGTTCATATTGGCGAGCATCAAAATTAACGCCGATAAAATTCCAAGTTTGCGTTGACTCATATTGATCTCCTTGTTTAATTGTGACGAACCCCCTTGCTCATGTAATCAGAGCAAGAGGGTTTCATCAATAACGCTTAAATACGGATTTACTTCTTCACGGCCTCCAGGGTCGCCACGACGCGGCGGTTCTTGGCGCGACCTTCAGCAGTCGCGTTGTCGGCGAGGGGCTGATCGGGTCCGAAGCCCTTCGAGCTCAAGCGGGAAGCTGGGACGCCGAACTTCGCTGAAAGGTGCGTCTTCACGGCTTCCGCGCGGCGCTGAGAGAGCGCCGTGTTGAATGCAGCCGAGCCGAGGTTGTCGGTGTGGCCTTCGATCACCGCGTTCACTTCAGGATAATTGTTCATGAAGTCCGCAACTTTCTTGACTTCAGCGTCAAAGTCCGGCTTCACCACCGATTTACCGGTATCGAATAGGACGTTCAGCTGAATGGAAACTTTTTCCTGCGGCTTCAACTGAGGGCATCCGACTTCGTTTACAGCCGTTCCCTGAGGTGTCTCGGGGCAGCGATCCTGCGCGTCAATGACGCCATCATTATCAGAATCTTTAGGAGCATCTGGAGTGCATCCGGAAGCATCAACCTTTGCCCCTTTGGGGGAGGCGGGACATTTATCCATGTTATCGACAACGCCATCGCCATCAGAGTCTACAGGAGCGGCAACAACTGGAGCAGCCGCCACTTCTTTTTTCATCGCGGGCTTGGATTCGCCGCCGCCGAAAGAAATTGTTCCCATTAATCCGGCCGTAATCGCATGAGTTTCGTTCAGAGAATCGCCGGTCTTAGAATCATAGTGGTAATTCACCACTGGTCCAAGGGAAAAGAACGGAAGCGCGAAATATTCAAATCCTAATCCCGCAATACCTGCCAGATCATTAAAATTCTTAGCGCCTTGTCCGCTCGCAACGCCCCATCCGAATCTCACGAAGGGGTTCAGTTTGCAGTCTGGCCATAGATGATAGAGGGCGGATAGCGTAATGTCTTCAACGCGGATATCCTTCTTAAAATACATATTATCGTAGGCAAGCATAGTAGACCAATGAGGGCTCATCCCGTATCGGACATGCCCGCCCGCGTCCACATTCGTTTCGCCGTTATCTTTAATAAATTTGGAACCGAGCGGAATCGCAGCGCCTCCAAAACCCCCCACGCCCCATTTGCCGGTTTGATCATCGGCATTCAGTACAGAGGGAATTCCAATGAATAACGCTATCAGCAGGCTACATACGATTTTTGTTAGTTTACGCATAATATTCTCCTTGTTTTTTATAATGCTTGATTTAATTATTAAATATTGGAAGTGCAGTGGCCGCAGCGTTTGGCGGCGATGGGAACTATCATGAGGCACTGGGAACACTGTTTTTCAGTAGGTGCGGGCGCCGGGGCAGG
>JANLTE010000360.1:0-1769 GCA_031362785.1 Elusimicrobiota bacterium | reverse complement strand
GATCGCTACAATACCGTTGCGTGCGAGTAATCGTGCCACAAAACCTATTCGGCGAATATTGGTGTCCCGATCTTCTTTTGAAAACCCAAGTCCCTTGGACAAATACATACGTACTTCATCTCCATCCAATATCTCTATTTTACAGTTGGGCTTCTGAGCGAGCTCCTTTTGAATCGCTTGCGCAAGTGTACTTTTTCCGGCACCTGACAGCCCTGTAAACCAAAGGATGAAACCTCGGGGGAGTGCAGCCCCGGGCGTCGGAGACACAGAGCTATAATAATTTCGCAATACTTTGGCCACCTCTGGACGCGTGAATTCTTGAGGTAGGTAACCTCCCCCTCGGAGAATTTCACGAACCTTTGTACCCGAAATCTCGTGACGAACGGTGGCAGGGTGAGGACAGGTTCGTTCCGAGGCGAGATTTTGACAAGATTGGCAATAGAACGTGGGGTCGAATTTGAGCGGAACAACTCCAAGTTCGGATGCTTCGAACTGATTGAATATTTCCTGCGCTTCCAGCGGTCCATAAAATTTTCCGACGCCGGCATGGTCTCTCCCCACGATAAAGTGAGTGATTCCGTAATTTTTTCGAACAAGAGCGTGGAATAGCGCTTCCCGAGGACCCGCGTAACGCATGGCAGCCGGGAATGCAGCCAGTAACGTTCGATGCTTGGGATAATAGTTGTCGATGAGTGCACGGTAGGCTTCGAAACGCACGGAAGCAGGAACGTCGTCGTTTTTCGTCTCGCCCACCAACGGATGGATTACCAGCCCATCTGCAACTTCCAAGGAGAGCTTTGTGAGATGCTCGTGAGCCCGATGAATGGGATTACGAGTCTGGAATCCGGCTACCTTTTTCCAGCCCAACTCTTCAATTTTCTTTCGAAGTTGACGAGGCGTAAATCGGTACTCCGCAAACGGTAGATCGTCAGGAAGCGGCATCGCTCTCAGTTGTCCACCGATCAAGTTACGGGGCCTATTTTTTAAATATTCCACTCCCGGATGAGTTAAATCAGTAGTTTTATAGACATGCTTGGCTTCTTCATCCGGATCGCGTTCAAACACTTCATCCACTCGCAGAACGCCTCTCAAACGATTGGAAGAATCGCACAGGCCGATTTCCATTCCAGGCTTTAACTTTGCACGAACGGTGTCGTCTACTGCCAGCGTTAATGGAAGGGGCCAGATCACTCCGTTGGCCAAACGCATTTTCGTCACAACAGACGTGTAGTCTTTGGACCCCATAAAACCGTTGATGGGGCTCACGGCTCCGATGGCAATCAGCTCAAGGTCCGCCAATTCGCGGTTGTCCAATGTGATTTTAAGGAGGTCTTTTTCTTTCTTCTGTAGCTCTGCTATTTCTTTAGAAGTTGCAAAGCAATCTAGGAGCGTTCCACCATGAGGGGTAATTAACATATGTAATCATCTTAGGGGCAAGCCGCCTATGCCTCAAGTGAATTTTAAATATTTTACAGAAATGGTGTTGCACTAACCAGACGAAAAAGGGAGACTCCTTAGTTGTCGTGGCTATGAAACGTATTGTCAATTTCTCACTAAAACAGGGTACGGGAGAGGCCTTTGTGTTTCGGTCTGATCATCGAATTGTCTTTGACGAAACTAAAATCACGACCTTCAATAACATTTTTATTCAACACGGGCCGGTTTTTCAACGTCACCTTAGCAAAACCGTATTTTCAAAACGCTATCAGCTTTTATCTTTCGAATGTCGTGCCCGATTATATAATGTTCCCAACCATTTTATAAAAATA
>JANLTE010000293.1:0-2995 GCA_031362785.1 Elusimicrobiota bacterium | reverse complement strand
TTTCGAAGTCACCATGGACGCGGGGATGGCGTGGTAAGCTCTGTGCAAGTAGTTGTGGGCGTCCACTAAAACTAGTTTCATTATTTCTTCTCGGCCAGGAGCGCCAAAATACTTCTTTCCCAATCAGCCGCCATCTGCGGTGCGTATCCTGGGTAATGTTTGCGAATCCTTCCCTTTTTATCAATTAGATAAAATGCCGGGATTCCTCGAACCTGATAGGTTTCGTTTATGGTTCCCCCGCCTCCGTACAGGATCAAATGCTCAACTTTCATGGCTTGCGCGAACTCTCCCACGCCGTCTCTGGATTCATCGAGGTTAATCCCGATAATAGAGAATTTTTTATCTTTCATTTTTTTACCGAGCTCAACCAAAGCGGGGGTTGACATGCGGCAGGGCCCGCACCAAGTGGCCCAAAAATCCAACAGCACGACTCGGCCTTTAAATTCGGACAGTTTGTGCTGTTTCCCCAATAAATCCGGCAGCGCAAATTCGGGAGCGGCAGAATATGCTTCCCCTCTATTTTCCGCAATGGTTCGGCAGGGAATCAGGAGGAGCGCAACGATAGCGATATAAGAGATAAGCCTGTTCAAGGGTCTTATTCTACAAAAATAAATCGGGTGTAGATGGTTTCATCTACACCCGATTATTTTAAACGAACGAACTATTTAGTTGAACTTGTAGACAAACTCCGCTCCCAAAGTGGCGTGTTCGCCCTTCGAGAAAACGCCGTCCGAAGTCTCGAACACGAGGCGGCTGGACCAGTCGTAGCGGAACTCGGTGCGGAACATGAGATCTTCGGTCAAATTCACGCCCGGTGAGAGGGTGATGTTTTGAACGATCTGCGTGGTAGCCGTGCGGTTTCCATCGAGATCGGAAAACCATTCGTAGCGGCTGCCCACGAAAAACATCTTCGTGATGTCCCATTTGGGCTGAAGGCCAAATCCGTACCAATGCGAGGCACCCGTGGCCCGGTTGGGGTGGATGCTGGACTTTTCGTTTTCCCCAACGTTGAACTGAAGCGCCACAGTGACGGGTTTGATCGGCTTCACAAACCAGGTCGTATCGAAAGATGTTAAAGCATCGTTGGTATTCGCCAGCTTTTCAGCGCCGCGGCTCATAGAGAAAGATCCGAACAAGCGTTCGCCGAAGTTCAAGCCGATCTTGGCGATCATGGTTTTACCCGAGTTGTTATCGGTATAGAGATCCCATCCGTTCACCACTCCCAACCAGACATCCACATATTTCGGGAAATTGTATCCGAAAACCACGCCCGTATGGGTATAGGGTTCGGCCAAACCGAACAGGAGTCCGCGGGAAATCGTGAAGTTGTCCTTGGATTCGATCACTTCGATGCCTTCGAAAGTGGCAAACTTACCAAACTTGGTCATGATGGAGGTCCACTTGCTCTTATAAGTCACAAACGCTTCCTGAACCTCAAAGTTCACGGCCACATTGGCGGGAGCGGCAGGCAACCCTGCGTCGGCTCCGGTGCCTGCGGATTTGAAAACCGCAGCGTCGGTGCCATAATCGAACTCGACTCGGTAGCTGGAGCGATTTTTTTCCAGGTCTCCTTCCAGATTGATCTGACCGGCGTTCAAAAGGAACGCGTCGGTTTTGCGATCGAACGACCGAAGCGCCGAAGTGCGGCTCAGGGGTCTGATCAGGTCGTAACCGTAAGTTGCGTTGAAATGGCCGTCGATTTTTGGCGGGGTTGCTGACTGGGCTATAGATCCAAGAATTCCGCTAACGGCAAACAGCGCGGATGCTGCTATGACTTTGAATGATGAATGACGAAGACTGCGTCCTTGCATGTATTTCCTCCTTGTGTCGCAGCCAGAATGGAACCAGCCGCGAATGAGATCGCCTGGGGAACTCCCAAGTTTCTCTAAAGACGCGTTATTCTACATCTTTCAAGGGGAGATACGCAAAAAACCGAGCGCGAGACCACCGCAAGGTAAACAAGGAGGTTAACCTTTTGGGGCGCGCGCCCGGTTATTTGTTGACTTATGAATTAGTTGAATTTATAGATGAACTCCGTGCCGATAGTATTCGTATCTGCGAGGCGAAACCGTCCGTCCGCATCTTCAAACACTCTGCGGCTGGACCAGTCGTGGCGGTACTCAATTCGGAACATCAGGTTGTCCGTGAGGTTGACTCCCGGAGAAAGCGTGATGTTCTGTACAATTTGAGTTAAACCGACCGTATTGAATCCGGCTGGCACCGCTTCGGGAGAATTTCCCGTACGGGCTCCGTCGAGGTCAGAAAACCACTCGTAGCGGCTGCCGATGAAGAAGTTGCCGATGTCGACTTTGGGCTGAATGCCGAAGCCGTACCAGTGCCCCGCTCCGCCATCCACCGTGCCATCGCTATTGCGATCCGCGATGCTGGTCTTCTCGTTCTCACCCGCATTCACCTGAAGAGCGATCGTCGCCATTTTGCAAGGTTTAATGAACCAGGTTGAATCAACCGAGGTCAACGAATTCAGGGTGGTATTGGCCTGCTCGGATCCGCGACTCAAGGAGATGGAACCAAACGCCATTTCGCCGAAGTTGAATCCGACCTTCGCGAGGAAGGTCTTGCCACTGTTGTTATCGGTCTGGAGGTCCCAGCCGTTCACTGCGCCGATCCAGAAATCAACATACTTGGGAAGCGCATATCCTAAGAGAGCGCCCACATGCGTATAGGGTTCGGCTAAACCAAAGAGGTGGCCGCGGCTGATCGTGTAGTTGTCTTTGGATTCAATCACTTCGATTCCTTCAAAGGTCACAAACTTACCGACCTTGGTCTGGATTCCAGTCTTGGCGCATTTATAAGTCAAGTACGCCTCCTGGATCTCGAAGTTAATGGCGGCGTTCGATGGCGCCGCTGGAAGTCCGGCATCAACACCGGTACCGGCGGACTTCATGACTGCAGCGTCTGTGCCGTAATCGAGCTCAACGCGGTAGCTCACATCGCCTCGTTCCGGATTTGGCACGGTGCCGTCGATTGCGACCTG
>JANLTE010000292.1:0-7456 GCA_031362785.1 Elusimicrobiota bacterium | reverse complement strand
GATCACGCCTTTGTCTTTGAGCATGGTGCAATTGCCTTCAAAAGTTGCGCCTTCGGCGATAGTGAGGCCGGCTGTTTTAATGTCGCCGTGAATCTTAGCGTTGCTTAAAATCTCAAGGGACGCGGGCGCGTTAATGTTTCCAATCACTTTGCCTCCCACCACGACGCTCCGCGCGTTTAAATCTCCGTGGACCTCGCCGTCCTCGCCCACGATGACATGAGCGGCCTCCGTAATGCCGCCTTCCACTTTGCCGTCTACCCGAATGGTACCCTTAGACGCGATGGTGCCCTGAAGCACAGAGCTTGGCCCTATGAGGGTTTCCATTTTCGAGGGATCTACGCCACCTAAATTTAATTTTGATTTGCCGAACATACAGCCTCCTTTTTGGAGTGCGTTCTAGATAGGCGCCGAGCGCTTATTGTGCCGCTATAGTCCCGGGCTGCGTTTGCGCTTGCGCGGGACTTTGAGTCTTTTCCAAATTGGTTTGGGCCGGACGTACAGTCGCGGGTTCAGGGTCTTCCTGGACAGGGCGCGCAGACTGTTCGGTCTGAGCCTGCTGTTGCTGCATCATCCGAGCGAGGCGTTTTACTTTGGCCCTCGGAGATTGCGCGGATCTGCCGCCTTTTAAATCGTCCATCGAGCTCGCCACTAAAAATTTCCAGGGGTTCACGCAACGGCCCCCCTGCCAAACTTCGTAATGCGTGTGAGAACCGGTAGAGGAACCCGAAGATCCCATGAGCGCGATGACTTGACCGCGCCGGACCGCTTCGCCCGCCTTTACTAAAATTCTGCTGTTATGCCCGTAGTAGGATAAATAGCCGTAACCGTGGTTGATGATCACGAGCCGTCCGTATCCGCCTTCCCAATCAGCGTGCTGAATGACGCCGTCGGCGGTGGCGCGCACCGAAGTGCCGATTTCGTTAGCAATGTCGATGCCGCTATGAAATTGGAGGTCTCCGCGGAAAGGAGAGATGCGGTGCCCAAAATGGGAGGTGGTGCGCCCGATCGCCGGCCAGCCGATGGGCGTGCAACGGAAAAGTCCGCGCTCCCGCGCGATAAATTCAGAAATTTCTTTGTAGGAGTCCAACCGGTCCTGCGCTTCAGCGTGTAAAATTTTAGACTGCTCCCGAATTTCTTCGTCGGAAATTTGCCAGAGGCGGTTGCCTAGCGTTTTCGCCAGGAGCGACTGATCGGAAATTTCAGGACCTCCAAGCGCTTTGTCCCCGGAAGCGTCATCGACCCCCATGATGGAGTGGCGGGACTGCATGCCGAGCAACTGCCGGAGCTGCGCGTCGGCTTCCTGCACTTGCCCCATGAACTCGCGACTTTTCTTGAGTTGGTCCGCGAAGTAAGTCATCTTCAGTTTTAAAACCTGGTTGTCCACCCGCATGGACCAATAATCAATGTTCGTCACAACCACCAGCGTCGCCCAAGAAGTGATGCCCGTCCAAAGCAGCATCATGAAGAAAGCAAATGAAACGGAAAACTGCACCCGCAGAGGATTAACGATGCTATGGGGAATCAGCATGAGTGTCAGCTTATTCCCAAAAAGCTTCTTGGCGTAGTGCCTGAAACGCTGGATCATAGAAATAGTCAATTTGTTTAGTTATTGATGGAAAGGTCTAAAATCTTACCTATTTGTAACATAGAATGCTCGGAAAGTCAAGGTAAGAGGTCACATAAGGAAGGACGAGCAGAGCGTTGTGGGAAGGGTTAGTGGATAACGCCGATTTTGCGTTTAACTGTAACAACCTTATCTCCCTTGGCTTGGATGAGCGCGATATAACCGCCTTTGGAAACCTTACCACCGGAGCTGTCGGTCCCATCCCATTCAACCGCGTTTGAACCGAATTTCCCTCCATCGGTACCGAGGCCATAGGACATTTCCTTGACCTTATATCCGAAGAGATCGTAGATCGTGATAGATACTTCGCTATCCTGCTTCAAGAGGTAGGTTATGACCGTCTTCTCCTTGCGCGAATCAAACGGATTCGGATAATTTGAAACCGAGCTGATGGTTTCGAGGTCGGAGACTGATCCGACGAACACGGGCGTGGACTCAGCGGACCAGGACGACGGGGTTCCCGCGCCATCATAAGCGCGAATTCGATAGGAGTAGAATTTACCTTTGTCGCGCGATTTTTCAGCGGGGTTCCGAGGATCGCCGCCCACGGTGTAGTTGCTCACCTGCGCGCCATCGGCAGTGCGCGCTGCGATAATCGTGAAGGTTTCCCAAACCGGGCTCGTATCGATGCGCTCCTGAATTTCATACTGCAGCACACCCGCGCCCGCGTCCGTTGACGGAGACCAGCTGATCGGGAATACCCCGGTTGCTGCAATGTTGACCGCGCCAAAAACGCCGGAGTTAAAGGTGCCCGCACTTGAACCGCTGCCGGAACTGGTCCCTGATCCTGAACCTTTGAGACTTCCCGGGACGGAAGGCGCATCGGTATCGATACGATACAGTAACAAAGCTTTTTCGGAGGCGGTTACTCCGCCGGTTGAAACACGGACCGCGACGGTATAAGCGACATTGCTGATCGGCGTCCCCTTGGGGTGATATTGCGGCAGGGAATTGTTCACGCCGCGGCTAATGACCTCAAAGGTGCGAGTGCCCACTTTCTTCACCTGCGTCATCTCCATGCCGACATAAATTCTGCCGATGTCGGCGAACGATTTTGGGATGTCGCTGTCAACCGAAAAGCGCGTGCCGGTTGATACCGTTGAATCCAAATCGGCATCCAGACGAACGACGCTCGCGGGCTGAAGCGAGAGGTTCTGAATGCGGCGGGAATTTTCGCCGACTTTCACGCCATCCACATACGATTTTGTGATCTTGGTCAGCTCGTTAAACGACTCCCCGACCGCCACTGAATAGCTTAGGCCGGAAACCGTTCCGCTCGACATGCTCCAGCCGGCGAACAATTCGGAAGCATTGTTAGACCAGGAAACCTTCACGAATCCCGCTTCCGCCACCGGCACTTTCTGAATGGATCCGTCGGTCGAGCGATAGCGCAAGAACACGACGGTTTGCTGAGTCGTGGTATCGATCACGACCTGATCGGGGAATCCATCGCCGTTGAAGTCAGAGTCCAAAGTGCCATCGCTGTCTAAATCGACTTCCGGCAGGCCGTCGCCGTCCAAATCGATCTGGTTCTTCTTGCCTGTAAGCGCGAGGTCCACATTGTCCGCGATGCCGTCGCCGTTGACGTCGATCAGGCGGCCGCCCTTGCCGTTCACATTTCCGGGAACGCCATTACTAGCCACAGTGTCCAGGTCGGGCACCAAAATTTGTTTTCCGTCTGAGTCCAGAGGAACTCCCTCTTCGTTAAATTGGACGAAGCCCGGCACGGCGCTTGAAAGTTTGACGAGCGCTGGGAACCCGTCGGACGCCATGACGACCTTGACCACGCGCGGGTTCACGACAGGCGTGACGACCTGGGAGATTCTGATCAGATTTGATTTCACCGGAGGCGTTTCCCCGGCGTTCGAAGAAGACAGCGCGTTGACCGCGGCTCCGCTTAATCCAATGATGTCTGAAAAGGCCGAGAGTTCCACCCCTACATCATGCCCGATCACATTGTTATTGGACAAATCCCGTTCACCGATCGTTCCAACGATAAAGAACACCGATTCAGAGTTGGTAATTCGGATGTAACTGTTGGCTCCATCTTGAACCGAAATGATCGCCTGTCCCTGATCTGTCAGGAAGTTGGTTGTATTGTGAGTAACCTCACCGATTTTTCGGTCGAAGGATGAAGTAAATGCCTTGTCGCCGTTCACATCCAACCAAAGGGAAAGTTTCTGTATATCCCCTTTGCCCAGATTGGAGCCCGCGGACGCGCTCTTCACCGTTCCTAACTGCGTAATCTTCAAGGCCCCAATATCCGTGAAACTACCGCTCGTTTTCATGTTCAAGCGCAGCATAGGAACATCAACTTGTTTCGGTGTCGTGAAAGAGGGCGCAATCGTGAAACCCGAAACGGAGAGGACTACTCCGGTAATTGAAACCTTTGTGGTTTCAAAAGGATAACTTTGGGACGCGGTTCCCCCCGGCAACGATTGAGTTACGTTTAAGAATAAGGTGGTCTCCACTTCGTTCGGGGAGTTGACGACGAAGGAAGAGTTGGATCCGAGCTTGACTCCCAAATTCCGACCCGCGGTCGCAAAATCGTTGATGTCGTAAGTGATGAAGTAAGTTTGCGGGGAACCCGTAATATTCTGCTGTTTGCTGAGTTCAATCAGTGTCGTTGCGCTCAAGTCGCTGTTCTGATTGTAGAGGTCCACCTTTTCGATCGTGGTGCCCGTTGAATGAGTGACCGAAGTCGTGTTGTTTAGTCCGAGCTTCAGCGCGCGGGCATCGATGCGTAGAGTAGTGGTGGAAGCGCCGTTCCGAGTGTACTGCATGAGCTCTGAATCGCCCACCCAGAGATAACCGCTTTGAGGGAACTGCGAAGCGTTTTGCACACCCACGATGTAAGGCGGCGAAGACGCAGCCACGATCGTTTCCGTCAGAACGGTGTTGGCGCCGCTCACTAGTTCGTCCAATGAGTCCAGCGCGTCGTTAGGGTTTGCATCGCGATATATTTTTATGAACTTAATGTCGGTGTTCGAAGACGAACCCGTTTTTTCGACGGTTAGTTTCTGCCAGGTTGCCGGAGTGCCGGAAATTTTCATATTGAAGCGCAGCATGACAACATCCTCCTGAGAACGCTGTACTTCCTTGTTCGTAACAAGTGACGCCGCGTCAAACACGCCCACCAAAACCTTGTTCGTTACAATCGGCACCTTAATGGTTTCGAACGGATAGTTCTGAGTGCCGGTTCCGTTCGGAACGTCTTTGGTCACATTGGTATTCACCACTCCCGACACGTCATTGGGCGCGGTGACGGCAATCCAGCCGCGGTCGGCAATGCGCACGCCGATGGAGTTCGAGTTTTCAGCGTCATCGCCGACATCGTAGACGACGAAGAAAGTTTGATGTGACGGCGTGAGGGTTTGAGTGGATATCAAAATCGTGACCTGCTTTTGCGTGTGCGCGACCTGATCGAACAAATCAACTTTCTCCACCGTGGTTCCCGACGCGTGAGTGATGCTGGCAGTTAAGTTCGCTCCCAGCCGCTCGCCGCGGCTCGTGATTTGAAGCACGCTGTCGGAGACCTTTGTGAACTTCATTAGCTCAGCTGAACCCACCCACAAATAGCCCGACGGCGGGAATTTGGCGGCGCTTAGCACAGGCACGTCGAACGGCGTAGTGGAACTCGCGAAGATGTCAGCCACCACGGAAGTTTGCGGATTTGAAATCGACGGATCGTTGGCGTCTAGCGTATCGTTGGCGTTAAAGTCCTGGTAGATGCGCACAAACTTAACATCGGTATTTTTACCTTGAGGGTTCAAGGGGTCAACGACGGATGAGCCGGTGCGCTCCACCTTGAGGCTGTACCACCTGGCAGACGCAACATCAGTTTTGAGGTTGAACCTCAGCATTGGCACTTTGAACTGACCTTTGAATACCTGTTGACTCGATATCGCGGGAACGATGTCCTTGGTTCCGAGCGTCACGATGCTGGCCGCTTCGGTGATGACGCCTTTGAGCTGATCAGTAGTCGAAGAGAAGACCTGGAATTCAATTTGGTCTGGGATTTTTAGGGTGAAGAAACTGGTGGATGGGATTCCCAGCCCCACCGTATTGCCCACTGCGGCCAATTCAGAAATGTCGTAGGTGATGAAATAATATTGGGCTGCTGTCGATATCGGAATTCCCACGCCCGTTCCCTTCGTGAGATCGATCTCGACAGAACGAGAAGTCGGGTCGAACGATTCGGTTCCAAACGAGGCCAGGTTCGGATATACTCCGCCCGCGGTTATGGAAGTGACGATCGAGTTGAAGGACGGAGGATTGCCGGGATTCGAAGCCGGGTTCTTCCAAATTTTAATCGTCGCGACATCGGCCGCCGTCCCTGTGCCGGAGAGGTTCAATTTAAGTTTTTGCCACTCTACCGAGTTTTGATTGGCCTGGACTTTGATCCTCATCACCAAGGCGTTTTTCTGGTTCTGAACCACGGTGGGCTCAACTAATAGATCGTTATTTAACTGCATTTTATCGATAGTGGGCTCAACCACCGAGGTCGGGCTCTCTCCCGTGGAGTAATCGACTTTATAATATTTCCAGGTATGTCCCGCCGACAAGGGGCCGACGCTCAACCCCGAGTTAACGGGGACTTTGATTTTCATGACCTCGTTTAAGGTCGCAAGACCCGGGTGCGAGAAATTGGCGGCCGGATCGACATCCACCGTTATAAAGTAGTTCACCGTGCTCACCGTGATGAGCGTGTAGTTCGTGGTTCCGTTCGTGGTATCGTTCATGTTAACGTCGGCGAAACTGGGAGAGGGCGTCCCGAACACACCTTGGCCGATCGATTTGTCGATCACGGTGGAGAGCTGGCCGTTGCCGTCGGCATCGCGCCAGACCCGAATGAGCTTGTAGTCCGCGTCCGCCCCGCGGAGCGCGCCGGGCTGCTGGCGCTCCACGAATATTTTCGAGAGCTGGACAGGGAACCCTTGGGGATCTTCCACTTTAGCAACGAACTTCATGAACGCGCGGTTGGTTTGACCCTGGGTTACAGTGAGGCCAAGGATCGTGCCGGAAGAATGCGCCACCGCCGAAGTACCGAGCAAACCTCTTGTGACGCCAGTCAGAGTATATGGCGTGCGTCCGGTTATCTGAATGATTTCAGAATCGAGCACCGCATATGTCGGGAACGTGGAGATAACCAGAGTGGGATCGGTGACGTTCGAATCATCGCTCCAGACGGGAATGTTCGAGTCGCCAAGGTTGATCGCGCCGTTCACTTTTGGCGAGTTGTAAATAATGCCGGTGACTGAATTCGTGTAAACGGGAACCGGCTGAATCAGGACCACCTGAGGCGCCGGTATGATCGTTCCTACTCCGGAAGCAAACTCGCTAAAAGCGGCGACGGTATTGGGCTCGGACACGAAATCGTCCACGGGGTTATCGATCCCGTTGATGTTTTGAGGGAAAGTTCCGCCCACGCCAGAGACTATGCGCGCGCCCACAGTCTGCTCGGGCGTCGCGGTGGGGTTAATGTCATAGGTTACGAAGTAGCGTTTGCCCAAAGGAGGCGCGACGACGGTCGTCACGATGGTTTCCGCGGTGGAGAATCGGATTTCCGCGCCCAGAGGCCCCGCAGTGTTAAAGGTTCCCGAGCCGATCAAAATATCGTCGTTGGGATCAAACACGCCTGAGCCCAGCCCCGAGTTGTCGCGCCAAACGGTAACGCGGGTCACTTCTTCCGTTAAACTGTTATTGGCCGTCGAAGTTCCGATGCCGTAAATCCGCACGCCGCGCCAAACTGCGTCGGCTTGATCGGTGTAAGCCGTAAAACCAACGACCGGCTGGCTCGTCAGCTTTTGCTGATAATTGGCTTGAGAAAAG
>JANLTE010000275.1:0-4254 GCA_031362785.1 Elusimicrobiota bacterium | reverse complement strand
GTTCGAATCCCGCCGCTCCGACCAAGGAAAACAAGCGCTTACGAACAAGAGCGCTGCTGGGTTTTTGGCGTCGGGACTCACCCGGGACGCATAGTCCCTCGCTGGTACCCGACAGGGAGAGCCACCATGAACGAACTTATGGCCGTGTTCGACAACCTTACTGCGCCGCAGGCAGAGGTGATCACGTCAGCGATTACACTCGCATCGGCTTTGATCGTCGCGCTGGTCGCGCCGCTCACGTTTCACCTACTCACCCGCGGCGGGGTGAAGGGCTTTAATGACGCCGTGGCTGATCTAAAGGTCGCCGCCG
The DNA here is from genome assembly GCA_031362785.1 of Elusimicrobiota bacterium. GTDB lineage: Bacteria > Elusimicrobiota > Elusimicrobia > 2-02-FULL-39-32 > 2-02-FULL-39-32 > JANLTE01. The sequence goes on along the minus strand of JANLTE010000275.1, from coordinate 3,944 downwards.
ACAGCGCCGCCGCACAGTCACAAACCATCCGCGATTCAATGGGCGTGGTACGTAACGTATCCACCGAGGTCAGTGATCTGGGCGTGCTCATAGCATCGGTGCAGGAAGCACTGGCGAACACTCAGAACACTCTCCTTGAGGGTCGGGCCGAGGCGACCGCAGAGAACGGCCACGACACGGGCACGCGTGAACGCATCAAGACGTTGTGGCGCGGTCTTCAGGAGATGGTTGAGCGCCTCGCCGCACGGCCGTCCATTCACGGCCATACGCGGGCGAGGTATGCACGCATAGATCGGCGCGGCTACCTGAAGCTGATCGGAACTCTGTTGGACGAGGGCCACCTGGCCGGCGGCATCGACGATTGGAAAGCGGCCTACTATCTCTGGACCGCGGCCCGCCAAGCTGCGGCCGAGCCCGCGGCGTCCGATGTTGAGCGCATGCAAACACTTGAGCGCGTTCTTCGCGGAGCAAACGGTTCAGGTGATGCAGCTGAGGCGGGGGCGCGACCAACGCATCCGTCGCTATCGCCGGAAGTGCTGATGACACCTAGAAACGTCGAGGCGGAATCGGCTCGCGATCAACTCAGGGCTGGCTTGAACAAAGCCACGCGCCGCAATAGCGATCGCGACGATCAAGCCTCGGCTTGAACTAATTGCCGCCCTGACGCGCACCGGCCGCGCGCATCATGATGAAAAACCTCGCCGAGATTGCGCATGTCAAACCACTGACGACACGCTGCGCAGTACGCGAAATGATCGCCCTCACATGCTGGCGCCAGCCGTGCGCCTTGCCCTTGATACCGTCTGCACGATTTTGCGGCGCTGTCATGTGGACAGAACCTAGCACGATCGCGCGGCGTTCCTAGATTCAGCAGCGCATGGGGATCGGGTCGCGGAGAATGCGCGATGGTGAGTTTGAAGCACACATACGAACAGGGAAGCCTGCGGATCGCGTTCTATTGCGTCCGCCCAATGCCCCACGGGGTTTGCAACAATGTCGGGCAAGTGGACATCGCAACCGCCATACAGCGCTGGGGTGCCGAAACACACCTAGGGGAAATCCGAGCACGCTGTAGCCGGTGCGGATCAAATGAGTTCTTCAATGTGCGCGGAGAGCCGCCGGGGCGGTTTGGAAAGCGCGGGCGGCGTTAAGCCCTACTTCTTTTTGCGTTTCTTTTTCTTCTTTGGTGGATCTGGCCCCGCTTCGAAGTTCAATGCGCCCTGCGGCTCTCGTCTGCCGCCCGGTGTGTGCCCTATCACTTCAGTGATCGTCATCTCACCAATCCATCCTCCCGGCGTTCGGTACATGTCCTGCCGATACTTGGCCTTGAGAATGTCGCCAGCGCTAAAGCTTTCCTCTCCATCTTGAACGCGCTTCAAAAATGCTCGGTCTTCAATTCCCACGTAGGCCTCACCCGCCGCAGTGGAGAGACGCCACTTGTTTCCGGGCTTGAAAACCGGAGCCACAATTCCGAATAGCCCCTGCGTCTCCAACGTTTGCGAAGGTTCTTGATCTTCAGGCGGCAACTCCTGAAAGAACGCAGCGTCCTGTTTTTCGATAGAGTCCAAGGTCTGCCCAGGCGATGAAATCTTGATTTCGTCGACGCCGTCTTTGATGAGCGGGCGGCTGAAATCTGCCATCGCCCGTCTAACGCTGCGCTTCCGATAGAGCCTGAATACACGGCTATCAACGGACAACTCTTCGTCGTCTTGCGTTAATATGGTCAGGTTTGATCCAACTTCGATGATACGCTTGGGCTCACCGCCTCGAAGCTTCTTAATGAGCGCTGTCAAGCCAATGATCGTCGCCGCACCTGCGCCAAACAGAAGACTGACCAACGTCGCGGCGTTAAGGCCCATTTCTACATCGTCACCCAACAGCGCCTGTTTGGCCGCTTCCAAAAGCGTCGTTTCGGTGGCCAGGTGATAGATGAAAGAGCCTTGCTCAAAGTTCGCGACAACACGTGAGCGCACCTGCAAACGACCCTCGCTCAGAGTCTCGCCGGCGTTCTCCAACGCATCCGAAAGCGCAATGAGTTGCGCTGCAAGTTCTCGCGTATCGATTTCGCCTGCCGAGACGGCAGGCCCACGAAACTCCACGGTGAAAGTAGTTCGGCTCACGCGGACACTTGTAGCACGCGCGCCCGCGTGTCGTCGTCGAAATGTGCTAGTGCTGGCTGCGCGCGAGCCCGTCGGCGTTGTGCACACTGACGGGCAAGGCCTCGCATGAGCGTTCTTTACCGCGCGTCTGTGGATCTCGCTCGACGCGAGCGAGGACACAAGCAAAAGCCTCGCCGTCACCAGCGGGGCTGCTTGGGATTGCGCGCGGCCCGCTAGGGCACAACCGACTGCGCTCCGCTGGCGTCTGCGGCGAAGCTCCGAAACGCAGGGCAAAATTCCTCATCGCCACGGGCGCCAACGATAACAACAGAACGCAACCCCGCGTGGGTTAGATAAGTGCAGCGCAGCCCGATTGGCTCTTGAATGAAGCGATCAAAGCGATTGCTCCGGCCGAACGGGTTGTCCGAGGCGGCCGTCGTGCGCGCGCTCCGCGCTTGAGCAAACTCACTGCTTGATCCAATCAGCACGCCTCCGCTTGTGGCGAACAACGCGACCCACGCAAGCACCGCCGCCACCAGAGCGGCCAGAGCAATTCGCTTTACCATTGTCGCCTCCCCATGCGCTGTTGACGATTTGCGCCAACGCTGGCGGCTGTCAACGCGCAGCGGACGTTACGTTCCGCATAGCGGCCTCGCGTCTCGCGCGCTTGCGTTCGCGCCACGCGTCGAACAGACTCCGTGAACCCTCGGACCGCAGAGACTCCGCCGCTTAACCCTCACGTCGCGATCGAAGTAATAATACTAAGTCCCCAATAGTGCGGATCGTAGAAAAGTCCTTTTCTTCGATCAAACAGTGATCGTTTTCATCAAAAATCAGGTGCTCGTTGGCACCCTCTTCCAGCATGCGAAACAGATCATCAAGTTGTTCTTTCGGCGTGCTGCCTCCAATCAAATCGTCAATTGAACTTCCCAAAGTTAGGGCAAGCGCGTCCTCAAATTCAATAAGACCGTCTTGATCAAGGTATGCGCGCCGTATCTGTTGAAGCAACGCGTTTGACACAGGGTCGAAGGGTGGAAGCGCAGCGACCACTGGGAGGCGGTCCAACTCTTCAACCATGTCAGCGCATGAGTGAATGCTCCTTCCGAAGCGTCTCTGAACTTGCTCTACAAATGTGGAGAGGTTGGAGTTGCGAGCGCTCCCATCCCAACCGACCAAGTCGCAAGCTTGGATGGTCATAAAGGCGCTTGGCGGTGACACGTCTTGAAGCCTCATCGGCAGAAGTTTTGCTCTACCGATGGTCGCTTCGTGCAACACCCAAGGTGATCGAACACTCATCGAGCACCAAAGCGGCACCACAACCTGAGCGGCATGGACTTCGCGCTCAAGTTCTTCAGGGAACTCTTTCCCGGACTCTAATCCCGTATCCCACCAAACTGAGATTTCATGGGCTCGTAGGATTAATGCAAGCCTACGAACAATAAGTCGGCGTGTGGGGCTTCTCTTGTAAGAAAGAAAGACATCGGCCATCTCACTACCTCTTATGGCCTCATCCGCCAGCAACCACGATACTGCGTTTTGGTCACCCCGTCGCGCGCGTAGGGGACGTTCGTCGCGTGCGGGGTGCCCGAGCAGGCACTGCAGCTTGCCGCTTATCTTTGCCGAACTGGAGGCGGACGTTCCATCGCGTGGTTGCCGGCGACGATTTGATGATCGCTAGTGCGGCGGACGTCGCTTAACGTACGGTCTTCACGTAGCTCGGCGGGATCAAGCGCACGTCGTGAGCCAACCGGCTCAACTCTCGCCCCCAATAGTGGGCCGAGCCACACGCTTCGATGCCAATTACGCACGGCGCCAGCTTCTCGAAGAACGTCACGTCGAGACGGC
>JANLTE010000274.1:0-3441 GCA_031362785.1 Elusimicrobiota bacterium | reverse complement strand
AAACAAGTCCATGGCGACCAGATCGCGATCATTGAAAATAACGCGCGGACGCTTCACGAAGGTTTCGACGGACTCGTGACGGATCGGGTCAATGTGACCCTCGGCATCTACAGCGCCGACTGCGCTCCTGTTTTCATCGTCGACCCTCAGCGAAAAATTTTAGGGGCGTTTCATTGCGGCTGGCGGGGCGCGGCCAACGGCATCGTTCGAAAAGGAATCGAATCGTTCCAGGCGCGTTGGAAATCAAACCCGGCCCAACTGGAAGTGTCGCTGGGCCCCCACATCAAAGATTGCTGTTACGAAGTCGGCCCGGAAGTCGTTCAAACATTTTCGGCTGAAACGGTTCGAAACGCCAAAGGCCGCGCCTATTTCAATTTACAAAAAGCCATTTCGCGCCAAGTCGAAGCTGCGGGAGTATCTGCGAAGAACATTGCCGGAGCGCTGGTCTGCACGCACTGTGATGCGCGCTACTACTCCTGGCGCCGCGACAAAACCGAGCACCGCATGATCTCTCTGATCGCAAAGACAGGTTAATGAGAATCACTAACGAGGAACAATATGGAATCGATTGAAAAAATCAGACGAAAGATTGATGGAATTGATGCGAAATTAGTTGAGCAGCTCGTCCGCCGTTCCCAGCTCGCCAAATCCATCGGCCGCTTGAAGAGCAAAACGGGAGGAGAAGTCTATTCCAGCGCCCGCGAGCAGGAGATCATCAACCGACTCATCTCTAAAAAGATCGCCCCGCTCCACGAAGAAGATATCGACGCCATCTTCCGCGAAGTCTTCAACGCCTGCCGAAATGTCCAGCGAAATTTACAGATCGCTTTTTTTGGCCCCGAGGCGACGTTCACCCACCAGGTGGCGATCAAGCATTTCGGACGGAGCGCGACCATGCTGGCTCAGAAATCGATCCCGGACGTGTTCGTGGAGGTCGAGAAGGGCCGCGCCGATTACGGCGTGGTTCCAATCGAAAACTCCACCGAAGGCGTGGTGAACCACACGCTCGACATGTTCATGGAATCGGATCTGGTGATCTGCGCCGAGCGGGAGGAGCCCATCTCTCATTACCTGCTTTCTCCCTCCGGCCAGTTGTCCAAAGTGAAGCGCATTTATTCTTTTCCGCACGCGATCGCTCAGTGCCGGCGCTGGCTCCAAAGCCACCTGCCCAAAGCGGAAATCCTCGAAGCGTCTTCTACCGCGGATGCCGCCAGCCAGGCCTCGCTAGACGGGTCCGCCGCGGCCATCGCGTCGCAGCTCGCGGGAAAAATTTACAATTTAAAAGTCGTCGCGCCTAACATTGAAGATTACGATCAGAACTTCACGCGCTTTTTGATCATCGGGCGCCACCTGCCGGTTTCCTCCGGCCACGACAAAACTTCGATCCTGTTTTCCATCAAAGACAAGATTGGCGCGTTGAACGACATCCTCCTGGTTTTCAAGCAGTTCAACATCAACCTCACCAAAATCGAGTCGCGTCCGTCCAAGAAAAAAGCCTGGGAATACATCTTCTTCGTGGATTTCATGGGGCACGCGTCCAACCCAAAAATTCAGGAAATGCTCTCGGAACTCCGAAAATCCTGCCTGAAGATCAAAATTCTCGGCTCGTACCCCCGCTGTAATTAAATAGAGTATAGCGCGCAAAACCCGTCGGTCCGCCTTGAGATTTCAGAGGGAAAAATGATATTCTCTATTCCCAATGGACCTGGAACGATATTGCCGGCCTGAGATCAGGGGTTTCGAGCCCTATTTGCCCGGAAAACCGGTGGAGGAAGTGCGCCGCGAGCTGGGCCTCAAAAAAATCGTGAAGCTGGCGTCAAACGAAAACGCTTTGGGCGCCTCAAAGCGGGCCGTCGCCGCCGTGCGAAAAACCGCGGCAGGCGTTTATCAATATCCCGCGAGCGCGGGCGCGTTGCTCCGGAAAGCGCTGGCCAAACATCTGGATGTTTTGGAATCCCAGGTCATTTTGGGCGCGGGTTCCGACGAGCTCATCGAGATCCTGGGGAAAACATTTTTTAATCCGTCGGATGAGATCATCATTTCCGATCACGCTTTCACTCGTTATAAGATGGCGGCTGACTTAATGGGAGCCAAAGCGGTCATCGTTCCGGCCAGAGGATACGCCCACGACCTCATCCGGATGGCGGAAAAAGTGACGGACCGAACCAAAGTCATTTTCATCGCCAACCCCAACAACCCCACGGGAACTTACGCCAATAATGCGGAGGTCGCAGAATTCTTCGCGATCTTAAAAGTTCGGTCGCGTTCTTCAAGCCAGAGCGCGCTTCCCTTCGTTGTATTCGACGAAGCTTATTATGAATTCGCGAAACAGCTGGCTCCCGATTACCCCGAGACGCTCGATTATTTCCGCAAAGGATGGAACGTGATCGTGCTGCGGACGTTTTCCAAAATTTACGGCCTCGCCGGTTTGCGCGTGGGTTACGGCGTGATGAACGACGAGGTGGTCCGGATCCTGGACCGCGTGCGGCCTCCGTTCAACGTGACGAGCGTTTCGCAAGCTGCCGCGATCGAGGCGCTGAAAGATCAGGTCCACGTTAAAAAAAGCGCGGCTGCGGTTCGGCAGGGATTGAAATACCTGACGGCGGAATTGGCGGCGCTCCGTTTAAAATTCGTGCCATCCGTTGGGAATTTTATTTTGGTGGACGCTTCTCCTCGGACTGGCAGCGGGATTTTTGAGTCCCTTTTGCGCAAAGGGGTCATCGTCCGCGCGATGAACGAGTATGGGTATCCCAACCACTTTCGGGTGAGCGTGGGGACTCCCGCGGAAAATAAATTTTTCATTCAAAATCTAAAGCGCGCGCTCATCGCGTAGAATTTATATTAACGGAGAGGAGATTTTTATGATACTTACGCTGAAGTCGGGTGTTAAAAAAACAGAAGTCGACAACATCACCAAAAAGATCAAGGATCTGGGCTTCACTCCTCACATCTCAAAGGGCGCGCTCCGAGTGGTGATCGGCGTGATCGGCGAAGGCGAAAATAAATACAAAGATTTGTTCGAGTCCATGGAGTCGGTCGAAACGGTAACCACCATCGTAAAACCGTACAAGCTGGTGGGGCGCGAGTTTAAAAAAGAAGATACGATCGTCGACGTAAAAGGCGTAAAAATCGGAGGAGGGCGGCTGGCAGTGGTGGCGGGGCCCTGTTCCATCGATAAAATGGAAAATTTAATGGCCTGCGCCAAAGCGGTGAAGGCGGCGGGCGCGCATCTCCTGCGCGGCGGGGCTTTCAAGCCTCGGACTTCTCCTTATGCGTTCCAGGGGCACGGCATAACTGCTCTGAAACATCTGGCCGAAGCGGGCAAAGCCGTCGGCCTTCCAACGGTGACCGAAGTGATGGATACCCGTCAGGTCGCGGTGGTGGCGAAGTACGCCGACGTCCTCCAAGTCGGCGCGCGCAATTCCCAAAATTTCGATTTGC
>JANLTE010000270.1:0-2890 GCA_031362785.1 Elusimicrobiota bacterium | reverse complement strand
TTAAAAGAGAGGAAATCGCTCGTGAAGCAGCTTCAGGAAGTGGAGCAGTCGCTAAAACTGCTTTCCAGGGTGCGCCCTAAACATGCTTGAACCGGCCAAAAACGTTCTTGAAATCTTTAGCAAGAATGGGCTTTGGAACGAAGGGGTGGAATTAATTGGAAGCTGGTGTTTCCTGCTGTATCAAAAGCATTTCGGCGCAAAGCCCTACCCACTCCGCACCAACGATATTGATTTTTTGATTTCCATACCCTATCGCGGGAAAAAGGTGTTTGATGTGGGCCATGCGTTGGAGGAGCTTGGGTTTAAACCCGGATTTAACTCGGATGGCTCGGTTTATTACTGGTCCACCGATCTAAAAGTCGAATTTTTAGCTCCCGAACGGGGCAAGGGCCTGGAGCGCGCACTCTCAGTGAAAGCCCTGTCTTTAAAAGCGACTCCGCTCCGATTTATGGACATGCTTTTCCAAAATTCCGTCACGGTGCGGGAAGACGGCCTTTCAATTCGGATTCCTAGCCCGCTCAGTTTCTGTCTGCACAAACTGATTATTGCGCGGCGGCGGAAGAGGCCCGACAAAAAGCAGAAAGACATCGAACAGGCGGTTTACACATTACCGGCGGTGAACACCCAGGAATTCAAGGAATCCTTTCAAGCCATGCCCAAGAAGTGGCGTGGTTCCGTTGAAAAAAGTCTAGCGGAAGCCGTTCAGATGATGCCGCTAGAAAAGGGGTTGATTGAGGCTTACCAAAAGTTGCTATAGCGCAGGAGCGGATTCGAAATGACCGACCCAACCCCCAAGTCTTACGGCGCGGCGAGCTACTTCGTGCGGCATTCGGCGGGGAACTCCGATGACGGACGCTCCGCGCTTTATTCCGCACCTGACCGGTTGGATCGAGGCGCGCGGCGGGTTGAAGGTAGTACCCCTACTGCTTACCCGCGCCTCCATGGTTGGCCACAATGGGCCATCCCATAAATATGAAAATCATACTTTCTAGTTGGAACCTCAAGATTGAATTACGGTAGGAGTTTTCATGAAATTTTTAAGGTCACAAATTGTGACCTTAAAGAAGCATTCCTCCGCTCCTGGACAAAATCCGCCTATTTCGGCTTACTCATTAATGGTTTATTATAGTCATCATGAAAAACGCTCTTACCCTTCAAACCATCCAGCAGAAAATATACCTGGTACGTGGGCATAAAGTCATGATTGACCGGGATTTGGCGGAGCTTTATGGGGTTGAAACAAAACAATTAAATAGGTCTGTTAAGCGAAACATTACCAGATTTCCATCTGATTTTCTCTTTTTACTGACTAGAGAAGAGGCTCAATCTTTGAGGTGCCAATTTGGCACCTCAAAGATCGGCCGTGGCGGGCAGCGATATTATCCTTACGCTTTTACCGAGCAGGGTGTCGCCATGCTCTCGAGTGTGCTGAACAGCGAAAGGGCTGTTCAGGTGAATATCCAGATCATGCGCACCTTTACCCGTCTGAGGGAAATGATTTCGAATAATAAGGAACTTGCTGGGAAGTTGGTTGAATTAGAGAAGAAGGTGGGAAACCACGACCATCATATCGCGCTGCTTTTTGTAGCCATTAAAAAATTGATGGAGCCTCCGCCTGGCAAGGACAAACGGATAGGGTTTAGCGCTAACTAGGCCGACGAGTGCTTATGCTCCCCCATATGCGGCGGGCAAAACCCCTTGCCGCATTCCATGCAGTAGCGAAAATCCATATCCGGATCGGACACTTCGGTTTTGCCGCAGATATCGCAAAGGTGGAACGGCGACTTCTTCTGCCCGAATTGGGATGGCTCGCGCGACGCGGCCGGCAGTCGGGGTTTAAACTTCAATAGTTCACGGACGTCGTTCCAGGAAAACTGCGAGGGTGTGTTCATATCCCGATTCCGGCAAGCAGATTGCAGAGGTCGTTGATGGCACCCACAAGCTGGGGATGCGACGCCTCAAAGCCGCGGACAGAATCCGTTAAATCCTTCGATGAGAGAGCCCCAAGGTGCGTTTCGATTTGCTCCGCCCGTTCCTGGTGGGTCTTGGAAAGCGCTTCGATCTCGGTCTTCAGCGTACCCAAAAGCCGGCGAACCTCTTCCTTCTTCCGGGGATCCACATGATCCATTTTCCGAATGGTATCTTCAATTTGCTGGATGGTTTTGTTGATCATGGCTTCTTCCCCTTGTGGCGTCGCGCCACTTCGAAAATTATAGCAAGTTCCTGCGGCGAGGCGGGCGGTTCTGACGTCACAACTTGGATGGTCACAAATCGTGACCTCCAATTGAAACTTTAAAAACTTTGCAGAGTGAGCGGGTTGTTAGCGGATTTTTTAGTTGGACCTCAGGGCTTCGCGCCATTTCGCGCGCTCGTCCATCATCATTTGGTCCATGCGGCGGATGGTGGATTCGATCTGCTCTTTTTCTTTTGTCTGATCTTCGTCGCGCGCGCGGTCGCGGGCTTCGATTTCCTGCCTTAAGCGTCCGATCTCGGCATCTTTTCCGGCGCAGGCATTTTCCAGTTCCTTTTTTTCCTCTTCGAACTTCTTCGCCATGTTGGAGATGATTTCATTCAACAGACCCATTTGAGTCTCTATCATTAGTACGCCTCCTTGTGCATTGTACGGCTGATCAGGTTCAAGGTGAAGGTTCGGAGGTGTTCCGGCATTTTAAAGGGGAGAGAGGTCTGCATCGGGCTTATCGAGAACAAAGCCCTTGGGGTGAAGCGGCCTGATGAATCGCCATTAGAGTTCATCGTGACTATGGTTTCGAACTACTTCGGAAATAATAGCAATTCGAAACGCGTTATGTAAATAGTTTCTTACCTGCAACCTCCGGGAGGGCACTGATTGCAGAGGGCGGGGTATCGGCTTTGTTCGGAATAGATGGTG
>JANLTE010000256.1:0-2476 GCA_031362785.1 Elusimicrobiota bacterium | reverse complement strand
GAAACGCTGCGATGAGGTGAGTCGGCAATTTTTTGATGAATCCGACTGTGTCGGTGAAAAGCGCGAAGCGTCCGCTCGGAAGTTTGATGCGGCGGGTGGTCGGGTCGAGCGTCGCGAACAGTTTATCGTCCGCGTACACGTCTTCTTTCGGCCGGCCGAACGCCTTAACGAAAGCGTTCAAAAGCGTGGACTTGCCGGCGTTGGTGTACCCCACGATGGCGACGACCGGAAGCGGAACGGATTGCCTCCGCTCTCGCGCGATCTCGCGATGCATCTTCACCGACTCAATTTCCCGCCTCAAATGGGACATGCGGTCGCGGATGTGCCGCGCTTCGACTTCCAGCTTTCTTTCGCCAGGCCCTCTCGTCCCGATGCCTCCGGTCTGCTGTTCAAAGCGTCCGTACCGTTCGGTGATACGCGGCAGCGCGTAGGAAAGTTGTGCGAGCTCCACTTGTAATCTCCCTTCACGCGTCCGCGCTCGCTTGGCGAAGATATCTAAAATTAATCTCGTCCGGTCCAGAATTTTGGCGGGGATCAGCTCCGAAAGATTTTTCTGCTGCGCCGGCTTTAACTCTTCATCGAAAATCAGCGTCGCGATATTTTTTTGACGCACCAGATCGCAGAGCTCCTGAGCTTTTCCCTCGCCCACCAGCGTCGCGCTATTGGGCTTGTCGAGCGACTGGATGGTTTGCCCCATAACGGTTCCTCCCGCCGTTTCCGCCAGGCGCGCCAATTCTTCCAGCGAATCCTGCGTCGCGGAAATTTTTCCAGATTTTTTAAGATGAAGTCCGACGAGATAAACCGTTTCCATTATTGATTGTGCGACGCGATTTGAGAGAGGATGTTAAAAATTTGATCGGCAACGGCGCAGGCCGCAAAAGGTTTTGAGGGTTTGATCCAACGAACCGTTGTATCGCGCCCGAACCAGGTCATCTGGCGCTTGGCGTATTGGGAGGTGTCGGTCAAGAGCGAGCTTTCGAAGTCCTCCTGCGACATTTTTTTATCGAGCAGTAGAAACGCCTGCTTATACCCTAAACTCTGGCAGCCGGGATCGCTGGATTGAAATCCCATCTTGATCAGCTTTTCCGTTTCGCGAACGATGTGGGGGGCTATTTTTTGTGTACGCTCGCGAATCCTTTCTTTTAAATCTTCCCGATCCCATAGGATCCCAATCTGGATGGGCTGGATTTCCGGGCCTTGAGATTTGGATTCTTGATGGTGTTCAGAAAGGGGTTTTTTCGTCAGTTCGTAGACTTCAAGCGCGCGGACCACGCGTTGGATGTTTTGGTGTGGAATTTTCATCGCCGAGGCGGGGTCGGCTTTCTCAAGCATCTCGTGCAGAGCTTTCCTCCCCTTTTCTTCCGCGAAGGCGTGAAGTTTTTTCCGCACCTCTTCGTTGCGCTCGGGCAGCGCCGAGAGGCCCATGAAGAGCGCTTTTACATAGAGCCCTGTCCCGCCCGTTACGATCGGGATTTTTTTGCGCGAGACAATGTCATTCATGACTTTGCTGGCTTGTCTCGCGTACTCCCCCGCATTGTACGGCTGATCGGGATTTATAAAATCGTAGAGGTGATGGGGAATTTTTTTGCGGTCTTCCTGCGTTGGTTTCGAAGTTCCTTCATCCAAGTATTTATAAATTTGCCGGGAATCGGCGTTGATGATTTCACTGCTCATCTTTTGGGCGAGTTCAAGCGCGACCGCGCTTTTGCCGGAGGCGGTGGGGCCTATCAGTGAGAGGATCAAGGGTTTGGGAGAAATTTTCGGAGCCGGGATATTTTAAGTCCGTCCGAACTTTCGGTCGAGTTCGGCGCGGGTGAGCGTCAGAGTGACCGGGCGTCCGTGCGGGCAGGTGTGTGGGTTGTCACATTTCGCAAGCTGAGTCAAAAGATCGGAAAGTTCGCGGTTCGTTAGCCGGTCGTTGGCTTTGATCGCCGCGCGGCAGGCCGCATGGGCGATTTTTTCTTCCGTAGACAAAAGCGGGCCCTTTTCGTTCTCGAGCGCGTTTAGCGTATTGTCTAGCGTTTCTTTTAAATTAGATTGCTCCACCATGCTTGGCACCGAGGTCACCCGAAATGTCGTTTCGCCAAAGGTCTCGATCGCGAACCCCAGGTTGGCAAAAGTTTTAAGGTGCCCTTTCATGATTTCAGCCTGCGAATAGGATACGCTCCAGAGGAGTGGAATGAGCAGCGGCTGGGTTTCTAGCTTTTTGTGATTGCTCATCGCATCGCGGAACCGCTCGTAAAGGACGCGCTCCGCCGCTGCGTGCTGATCTACGATGATTAAGTTTTCATTCTGTTCGGCGATGATATAAAGCGCGTTGAACTGGCAGAGCACTCGGGGAGCGAGGTCGGATGGAGCAAGGAGCGTTGCGGTTTGTCGCTCCATCTGAATCGCCGTTCCCGAAGTTTGTTCGGAATAAGACGCGGATGAAGGCGGAACGGACGCTCCGGATGAACGCGGAAATAGAAAGTCCGGT
>JANLTE010000246.1:0-2719 GCA_031362785.1 Elusimicrobiota bacterium | reverse complement strand
CCAAATCGCGGTAGAGCCAGATGGTGTTTTCCATCTGCTGGGTCCGCACGGTAAGCGAGGCGATGGCGACGTGCACCGCAAAAGCGATCGCGACTCCGTTCGCGCATAACAGGGCATAAATGGCTAGACGCAAAACCCGCTCATGCATGGGGAATGGCGCCAGCATATCGGGGATGATCCAGGCCGCCAGAATCATGATCGGGATGAGAGTTAAAAAATCAAGGAAGTCCACCAGGTTGGATGAAATGCGGAAGAGTTCGTTCACGGGTTGAATCAGGTAAAAATCCATGTCTCCCTCGCGGACGTCGCGCCCCACCATGTAAATTCCCCGCAGGAAAAATTGCGCCAGGATATCCACGATGTTAAACGTGACGAAAAAAAGCGCTACTTCCTTAATAGTGTAGCCGGCCACGCTCGGCACTTTCCGGAATATCGCCCCCAAAAAAAGCATGAAGAACGCGAGGCGCACGACTTTGCCGCCCAGCCAGCCGAGGGAGCTCCAGCGGTTGGCGAGCTGCATCATGAACGACATCTGCGCGAGTTTGATCCAGACCGCGGCGTATTTTTTCATGGCTTTATCTTACCCGCCCTGGGCGCTGTAAACCCGCACGCCGCGCTGCCAGAGGTTTCTGACCGCGACTGCAAATATTGCGATCCAGACGATTTGAATAGTGACGCCCTGCATCCACTCGGTGGCGCTCACTTTGCCCAGATAGACGTTCAGGGGAAAAAACAGCAGGGACGCGAACGGCAGGACTTCAAAACTCTTGCGTATGAAATCGGGCAGGACGTTCAGCGGGAAAAAGGCCCCCGAACCAAACTCGAGCAAAAGCTCAAAACAAAAACGCGGTCCGGCCGATTCCGCGGTCCAGAACGCGAAGGCGCTCACGGCGTAGCTCATGAGGAAAAAGAGGATCATGGCCAGGAACACGCTCGGGACGACCTGGAGGTAAAACGTCCGGGCTTCCGGGAATACGAGCGGGATTTTCATGAGCCAGACCGCGATCATCACTTCCGCCAGGGCGGAAAAGAGGTAAATCAGTTTATCTGCCAGGTCCCGGCTCACGCAGTAGCCGATGTAGGAAATGGGCCGCGTTAAATAGGACGAAATTTTACCCGTGTTAATTTCGCGGATGACGTCCCACGTTTTATCGGTGAAAATCAGGGCGCGCAAAATATTCATACCCAATATGTAGGTCATCATCTCGGCTTTGCTGTAACCGGCCAGGTCCGTCCGGTCGCGGTAGATCGCGGTCCAAAATGCGTAGAAGGCAATCAAAATGGTGATGCTGCGGGCCCGGTCCATTAAAAAGGACGCGCGGTAGTAAAACGCCTGTTGCAGCGACAGGGAAAAAACGGAGAAATATTTCCAGAGGGATTTATACGGACTTCGGGTGATGGCGGAGCCGTCCATCAGGGCTGGAGGGGGCGCGGAATTTCCTGGGGCACGGTCACTTTTTGCTTTTCCGTCATTTCTTCCGGTTCCTCCGGCCGCGCGGGATCGTTGGGCGCCGGAGTTTTCAAAAATACCCTTCGGATGATCTCTTCGATGGGCAATTCTTCGATCGAGAGGTCCACGACGGGGATTTGGGCGAGCAGTTTCTGGATGGCGGCGGACACTTCCGATCTCGGAATTTCAATTTTCATCGAAGCCCCGCTTTCTTTCACGGGCTTGCCGAATTTTTTAAGATCCTCGGGGTCGATGGTTTTGGAAGAAGTGAAGCTAATAAGCTTGTCCGGCGAATATTTTTCGACGATTTTCTTTAAGTCGCCGTCATACAGCAGCTGCCCTTCATCGATAATCATGACGCGCCGGCAGAGCTCCTCGACGTCGTCCATGTTGTGACTGGTCAAAAGGATGGTCGAGCTCGTGCGGGCGTTGTAGTCCAGGATGAACCGCCGCAATTTTTTCTGCATGACGAGGTCCAGGCCCAGCGTGGGCTCGTCCAGGAGCAGCACTTCCGGCTGGTGCAATATTGCGCAGGCGACTTCGGACTTCATGCGCTCGCCTAAAGACAATTTTTTGACCGGGATATCGATCAACTCTTTCAAGTCCAGAAGATCGACAATTTCTTCCTGCCGCTTTTTAAATTCAGCTTCCGGTATTTCGTAGATTTTTTGATTGAGCGCAAACGTCTCGCGCGCCGGCAGGTCCCACCAGAGCTGTGTCCGTTGCCCCATAACCATCGAGAACCGCATGCGAAAATCCATTTCCCGTTTCCAGGGAACGTGCCCCATGACGCGCATCTCCCCCGAAGTCGGATAAAGCAATCCTGATAAAAGTTTCAGCGTCGTGGTTTTTCCAGCCCCGTTCGGCCCCAAAAAACCAACCAGTTCGCCCCGCGCAATTTCGAAAGAAATATCTTTCACCGCGTTTACGGTTTTATATTTTTTGGATATCAGAGAACGGAAGGCGCCGGCCAGCCCCGGTTCTTTGATGGCCACCTGAAACGACTTGCAAAGATTTTTTACGGTGATGGACGGCATGGCGTTAAAACAGGTGTTTAAGGTCGGTGTAGGGAAGCTTCAGGGATTCCGCCACGGGCTTATAAGTAATTTGGCCTTCATGCACCTGAAGCCCGCTCGAAAATCCCGGATCGTCGCTCAAAATTTGCGACAGGCCCAATTTTCCAAGTTTTGAAACGTAAGGCGCGATGGAGTTGGTGAAAGCCAGCGTCGCGGTATGGCCGTAGGCGCCCGGCATGTTGGGCACGCAGTA
>JANLTE010000242.1:0-3607 GCA_031362785.1 Elusimicrobiota bacterium | reverse complement strand
CGAGGCTTAAAAGAGTGGCAGCAGAACCCAACTGGCGCCCAATGTCTTCGGCAAGAGTTCGGACGTAAGTTCCCTTTGAGCAGACCACGCGAAACTCGAGAGTTTTTTCATTTAATGCGAGCAAATCGAGTGAATCGATTTCAATTTTCCTGGGAGCGCGCTCTACCGAGATTCCTTTGCGCGCGTATTCGTAGAGCCTTTTCCCCTGATGCTTCAGGGCCGAATACATGGGAGGGGTCTGTTCGATCACACCGGTAAATTCCCGCAAAACCTTTTCAACTTTCATCCGGTTCAAGGAGGGCAGAGGAGACTCTTCAATCGTTTTCCCGGAAACATCACCCGTATCGGTCCTGGTCCCAAATTGCAGAACCCCGAGATAAACCTTTCCGCCATCCATCAGCGAAGAAACGAACCGCGTGGCTTTTCCATAAACGATGAGCAGGACTCCCGAAGCCAGGGGATCCAGCGTCCCGCAATGCCCGACTTTCTTGGCGCCAATAATCCTTCGGACTTCTTTAACGATTCGGAACGAGGTGATGCCTGAGGGCTTGCAAATGTTGAGGAGCCCGCCCTGAGCGATGAGTTCCGCGTCTGCGTCATGCGGAACGCCCGCCGAAGCGAGAACGGAGAGACTCATTTTTTTGGAACGGTTAAGCGGAGAGAGGGAGATGCCAGGAGCGCTTCGGCAAGTTTTAAAACTTTTGGTACGGCGCGATCAAGCGGCCCCGGCACGGTGCAGCCCGAAGCATATTTATGTCCGCCGCCCCCGAACTGCTGGGCGAGGCTGCTGACATCCACGTTTCTGCGCGCGCGAAAGCTGATTTTAATGGCCCCGCTTGAAGGAGACTCCTTAAATAGGATAGAAATGAGCGCGGTCGGAATCTGGAGACCGTAGTTAACGATGTCTTCCGTCTCATCCTCGTTTGCCCCCATTTTCGAATAATCGCCCTTCGCGAGTTTCATGCTGATAATTTTATTCTGTTTCAACAGCTTCATCGAAGCGATAGCCGCGCCTAACAAACGCACCCAACCCAATCCGTTCTCACCATAAATTCGTTCACAAAGCTGCGCTACGTTGGCTCCTCGCTCCACCAGCCGGGAAGCGATCCAAAGCGTTTCCGAGTTCGTGTTCGAATGCTGGAAACGTCCCGTATCGGTCATGATCCCCGTGTAAAGGCAGGACGCTTCATCCTCCGTCAAAGGCATTTTCAGATGTTCAAAAAGATAGTAGAGCTGTTCGGAATTGGAAGACGCCTTGGAATTGACCCAATTGATGTCGCCGAAAAGAGTGTTATGAAGATGATGGTCGACGTTAATCACGATACCGACCTGAGATTTTAAATCGACGATGTCACCCATGCGCGCGGAGTCATTGCACTCGAACACGATCGCGACGTCAAATTTACCGCTCAGTTTTTTCGCCGCTTTAATTTTGCCCGAGCCCGGAAGGAACTTTAAAACTTCCGGTACTTTTTCGCGGTTACACACCGTAACTTTTTTGCCCATCCGCTCCAGAAGGCTTAATACGGCAAGTTCAGAAGCCACCGTGTCTCCGTCCGGTTTTTCATGTCCGGTCAAAAAGAACGTGCGGTTCTTCTTTAGAACCTGGGACACCTGCTCGCACAAACTTTTTCGTTCTTCCGTCGTCATTTTTTCCTTGATTTTTTTATATATGGTTTTTTAGGCCGCTCATCGAACCCCGGCCCCTGATCCCCATCCGAACGCTCTTTGGTGATCTGCTCCAGAAGAGTCCCCCCGCGCTGAGCTTTCTCAACCGTATCGTCATATATGAACTGAATCGACGGGATGCGCCGCAAGCTTTCGAGCTTCTTACCCATGTCGTGACGGAGATTGAAAATGGCGCTCTTCAAAATGCGCGCAGACGATTCTTTTTCCTCATCGGTACCCAAAACTGAATAAAAAACTTTTGCGTCGGTTAAGTCGTCGCTCAGCCGAACGCCCGTCACCGTTACAAATCCAAGCCGCGGATCGTTAATGTGCTGAACATAGCTCGAAATCTCGTGTCTCAGAAGTTCGCTCACGCGCTCGCTGCGCTTAAAGTTCATAGTAATCTCCGGTCAAAGAATGGAACGGCAAAGGCGGGAACGCGGACGACCTAATCGAGTTTACGGGCTTGTTTTTCCTTGATGAACGCTTCAAGGACGTCCCCCTTATTTAAATCCTGAAAATTCTCTATCGACAAGCCGCATTCAAAACCCTGTTCAACCTCGCGTACATCGTCTTTAAAGCGGCGGAGCGAGGACAACTTGCCTTCAAATACTATTTTGGAATCGCGAAGCACGCGGATCTGGCAGGCGCGGTTCACTTTTCCCTTCGTCACCATGCAACCCACGACTTTCCCAGAGGGGGTTTTAAACACCTGCCGAGCTTCGATCCGCCCCATCACCACTTCCTTTTCTTCGGGCTCGAGCAACCCTTCCATGGCGGCGCGGATGTCGGCCATGGCTTCATAAATAATTCGGTATGTTTTAATTTCAACGCCTTCGTGGCGAGCCAGTTCTTCGGCGGACGGCTCGGGGCGCACGTTAAACCCAATGATGACGGCATCCGACGCCGCGGCCAAAGAGACATCCGATTCGTTAACTCCACCCACGCCTGAATGAATGACCTTAACTCGGATCTGAGTCGAATGAATTTTCTCGATGGAATCCTTCACCGCCTCAACCGATCCCTGCACGTCACCCTTTAAAATTAACAAGAGATCTTTGATCTGCCCCTGTTTTGCCGCAACCGAAAGCATTTCAAGTGAAATGTGTCTAGATTTTTCGATGATGGCCTCGCGGCTCAAGGTTTTTCGTTTCTCAACGATGTCGCGCGCTTCGCGGTCGGATCCCACCACGATCACTCTGTCGCCTAGCGCGGGGGGCTTGCTAAATCCCAAGACTTCAACGGGGGTCGCGGGCCCCACTTCGACTAATCGATGGCCGTGGTCGTCAATCAGCGCGCGAACTTTGCCGCTCGTGACGCCGCAGACGAAGGTCTGCCCAACTTTGAGAGTTCCCTTCTGCACTAAAACCGTCGCGACGGGGCCGCGCTTGGGGTCGAGTTTTGACTCCACGATCGCGCCTTGAGCCAACCGGTTTGGATTGGCTTTAAGCTCGAGGACTTCCGCCTGAAGCAGAATCATCTCGAGCAGCTTATCGATGTTTATTTTCTTCTTTGCGGAAACTTCCACGAAAATTGTTTTCCCGCCCCACTCCTCGGGCGATAGATCGTACTGGGACAATTCCTGCTTGACGCGATCGGCTTTCGCCTGAGGCAAATCGATTTTATTAACCGCGACGAGAATTGGAACGCTCGCAGCTCGGGCATGATCGATGGCTTCCACCGTCTGAGGCATGACTCCGTCATCCGCCGCGACGACGAGCACCACGATGTCGGTTACTTGGGCTCCGCGGGCGCGCATGGCCGTGAACGCTTCGTGGCCTGGCGTATCAAGAAAAACGATGTCGCCGCCCGTGCGATGAATTTTATAAGCGCCGATGTGCTGGGTAATGCCGCCCGCTTCTTTTTCCGCGACCGTGGTCTCCCGTATGGCGTCCAACAACGAAGTTTTCCCATGATCAACGTGGCCCATGATGGTCAC
>JANLTE010000223.1:0-5710 GCA_031362785.1 Elusimicrobiota bacterium | reverse complement strand
CTTCAATATTCGTTGAGAACCACGCCCGAGGAATTCGAAGAGAGCCAGAGAAAACAAATCGCCATCGCCAAGCTGCGGGGCCTGGTGATGCAGTCGATAAAGGTTTCAAATAAGGAGGCGGAGCTTGAGTTTGGCGTGAGGCAAGCATCGTTCACGAAAGATCAGCTTAAAGAATTTTCGAAGGACCGAGAGAAGTTTCGCCAATACTTACTGCAGGAAAAAGGGTCCCATGTCATGAACCGCTGGTATCAACAGCTTGGGACCAACCTTAAAGTTAAAGTCCACTTGGAAGAAATAGAACGCAAGTCCCCCGCCTCGTAATTTAGTTGCCCCGTCTACTTTTCAAAAAATTGAGCCAAGTGCATTATCCTGATTTTTTGGCCGAGCCCTTTCTTCCGTAAACCATACTCCACATGAAGCAGGCAGGACGATGCTTCGGTCAATATAATTTCCGCGCCGCTTTTCACGATGTTTTCAATTTTTCTCTCGAGCACGTCCTCGGCCAGCCGGGGGTGCTTCACGCAGTATGTTCCGGCTCCGCCGCAGCACGCGTTGGCCTCTTCCATTTCCGAAAAATGGACGCTCATATTACCTTTCAATACTGATCGCGCGGGCTCGTAGATGTTTTGGCCGTTTCCAACCTGGCAGGGATCGTGATAGACGACTCTCACTTTCTGTCCGCCTTTCCCCGCGGCATGATGAGAAAAGTCATTGAGCCCCATTTCCTTTACCGATGAAAGAAATTCGGAAAATGTTTTAATTTTACTGGAAAACTCAATCGCTTTTGGGTCTCCGTTCAATAGTTCTCCATAATTTTTCATGATTCCGGCGCAGGACCCGTCGTTCACTACAATCCAGTCCGCCTCCAGCTTCGAAAACTGCTCGATATTTTTTTTCGCCAGTTCTTTAGCGCCTTCGACGTCGCCTTGACTCTGAGCAGGCAGTCCGCAGCAAGAGTGATTTGGAAATTGGGCGTCGGAAAACTGCTCTAGTGTTTGAGCGCAAGCTTTCGAGGCATCGGGATATAGATAGTGTATGCCGCATCCGGAAAAATAGGCTGTCTTTTTTGCGTTCGGTAAGGCTTTGCCTCGAGGTGTAACGCTCGCGCCAAATTTCCATGGAGTTTGATGGACCAGCTCATCTCCTGCTTCCAATTCCTGACTAATCAATCCAAGAATCCCCAATTTATTTAACAGCGCCGATACTCCAATGCGCTTAAAGAAAAAACTGATCCACAGTAAGGTCGAGAGAATTTTTCTGCGTTTCAAGGTCACGCGCATGACGGCGAACATCAAAGGTCTCGAAGCGTCGTTTGCGGTAGCGATATTTCGCGCTTCGGCCATTAATTTTCCGACGGGAACCTGAGAAAAGCACGCGTTGGTGCAGGCGTGGCAGGTGAGACAGGTCGTAAAAATTTCCAGCGCGTTATGCGGCTTGTCAAGCTTTCCTTCTAAAATTTGTCGAAGCGCCTGGTTTCTCCCGCGCGGAGAAAGAGTTTCCTTGCCGCTTGCGACATAAGTTGGACAAACCGTTTCGCAAAACCCGCAGCGGTTGCATTGCGTAACCGCGTCGTACTCCTTTTTAAGGTGGCGGTATTTAGGAAGGAGATATTGGCTTGAATCCATGTTCTGGCCTAAGCCTTTAGGAATTCAGGTTCCGCGAAAGTGTCAGCGGGGTCGAGGGTCGATTTAATTTTTCGATATATCCTCACGCTTGAATTGGAAATGGGCCGTTTTTGAGAGGGAGAACTTCCAGCCTGGCTGTCATAGTGAGCGGGGTAAGTTCTTAGCGTCGCGGAAAGGACGAAGCCCAAAGTCCCGCGCGAGCCCAGAAAAAGTTTCGCGGCGTCGTAACCTGCGACGTTCTTCATGACTTTCCCCCCGAGGTTAACGCGCGCGCCGTCGGCCGTCATCACCGTCATCCCGAGAATTTGATCGCGCAATCGGGGTAATTGGACCTGAGGCCCGGCGATCGCGCCTCCCAGAGTTCCTTTGGATTCCACGAGAACTTTCTGATTCTTCCCTGCGAGCTCTTTTTGCAAATCGGCGATTTCCATGCCGGCCTGGACCGTCACGGTGAAGTTTTCAACGTCGTGTTCGACAATTTTGTTCATGCGCGCGCTTGAAATCGTCCAGTCCGCAACGCTGGCCGACCCGTGCGCTCCGCTGCCTAGGATAGAAACTCTTTTCTTTGAGCCGCCGGCGCTTTGTAAAATTGTTTTCAATTCAGCGTCGCTTTGCGGTGAAAATTCACTCTGGGAAAATTTTATTTTTGAAATTTCGTCGCGGTTTGCCGGAACCTCAACCGTTGGGATCAACTTTTCGGGATTGCATAAATTTTCCGGGTCCAAGCTATTTTTAATCCGCTGGAAGAATTGCAGCGTTTCCGGGGAAAATAGCCAGCGCATGGCTTCGCGCTTGTCGATCCCGATGCCATGTTCTCCCGAAATAGATCCTCCCAGATCCACACAGGTCTTCAGCATTTCGTGTCCTGCGGCTTTCACCACTTTCGTTTGCTGCTCATCCCGTTCGTCAAATAAAATTTGCGGGTGCAGGTTTCCGTCGCCCGCGTGAAAGATTAGCGAGACGCTAATTCCATGTTTTTTCGCTATCTCGCGTATTTTCTTGAGCGCTTCGGGCAGTTTGTTCCTGGGGACGCAACCGTCTTCAACGAGGACGTTGGGCGCCAAGCGCGCTAAGGACGGGTACGACCCGCGGCGGCCCTCCCATAGTTTTTCTCTTTCCCGTTCATTCTGCGCGAGCCTGAACTCCATCGATTGGTTCTGGGCGCAGATTTTTCGAATCGCGTCCACCTGGTCTTTAAGATCGGAATCGCCATCGACTTCAATAAGTAGAATTGCTTCGGCATCCGTTGGGTAACCTGCGTGAATGAAGCCTTCGACCGCCTGAACGGTGAGCTTGTCCATGGCTTCGAGCGTTGCGGGGATGATCCCTGTTGAAATAATGTCGGTGACGGTTTGAATGGCGCTTTCAAGCGATGGAAATGATACGAGCATGGTTTCAACGAATTTTGGAATGGGGACGAGATTGAGCGTCGCCTGCGCTACGATTCCGAGCGTGCCTTCGGACCCGACCATAAATCCGGTTAAATCGGGGCCATCTTCTTCAATATTTAAATTCACCACTTCGCCGTTGGGTAAAACGACTTCAAGGGCCAGCACATGCTGTGATGTGACGCCGTATTTGAGGCAATGGGGTCCGCCGGCGTTGGTCCCAATGTTTCCGCCAATGGTGCAGGCCTTCTGGCTCGCGGGATCGGGCGCGTAATGCAAACCGTAAGGTTCGAGCGCCTTTTTAAGGAACAGATTCGGCATCCCCGGCTCCACAATCGCGATCCTTTTTTGCGGATCAATGGAAAGAAGCCGCTTCATTCGGGTGGGAGCGATCACGACAGCCCCGCGCAAAGGAATGGTACCGCCGCAGAGGTTGGTTCCTGCCCCGCGCGCAACAAAAGGAATCTTATTTTGATGGCACAGCTTTACGATAGATGAAATCTGCTCTGTCGACGATGGAAACACCACGCAAGAGGGTTTAGCCCGATCAATGGCCGCGTCATAAGAGTAGAGGACGAGGTCCACATCATCATGAAGCACATTCCGCTCCCCAACGATCGTTTGAAACGATCGCAGCAGAGTTGAATCAAACGATTTGCTTGAGAGCTGATGAGTTGTCATGAAATCAAATTCATCGGATTGAAATGACTCTGGAGGAGCGTCAAACTCCCTGGATATTTTTCTTGAATCGGGCTTCCAGCTTTTCTCCGCCGGTCGGCAGAGACGCGGCTTTGGCTTGAAACGCGTTTAAGCGGTCTTCGGGCTTGGGGTGGGTGCTCAGTAAAAATTTCAGCTCATTCTTGCTGGCCGCGTTCTGCGATTTGGATTTTAAGGTGCCGAGCACGTCGGCAAACGCTTTGGGTTCGTAGCCCGTGTTGTAAGCGAGGATCACTCCCTCGCTGTCGGCCTGGAGTTCGTCTTCCCGACTCAGCCCTTTCCACATGAGCTGGACCGCGAAATCGGAGACCTGCTTCATCCACGCGGCTTTTTCGCCGGTCGCTTTAACGTAGGCGGGGATGGCGGCTGACAATAGTTTGGTCCGTTGGATTTCCTTTACAACGTGGCGGTTTGAAACGTGAATAATTTCGTGTCCCAGCACGCAGGCTAATTCAGCTTCGTTGTTCAGCGATTCGAGCAGGCCTTTCGTGACGAAGATGTATCCGCCGGGCGCGGCGAACGCGTTCACAATTTTCGAGTCGAGAATCGCGAAATGCCACGCAACTTCTTTGCGCTGCGAGGACCGCGCGACGCTCTGTCCCACCAGGTTCACATACCGCGTGAGCGCTTCGTTTTTTAAAAGCCCGAACTGCGCGATCACGTTGGACGCGACGTCTCTGCCGATCGCGGCTTCTTCTTCTGGTGTGATTTGGCGCACAACGCCGGTTAATTTTTCCTGGCCGCTCAGCTTCCCGAGGTCCGAAGCGAGCTGTCCAAGATTTTTTTTCGATTCGCTCAAAGGGTCGGTTTTGGCTTCTCGAATTTTTAATTTACCATCGACAATAAATTGAATTGACTGTTCTGCTGGAATAACCTGACTTTCCATCCAGGCCGCACCTTCGGCGTCCCGCGCTTCCGGATCGATTTCGCTCGGCTCTTCGACTCCCCGCACCGCCGCGACATTGGTCGTTTTCTGATATCGTTTTATTTTTTTATTTCCTGCAGTTTTTGCCCAGTTCCAATCGACGGATTGTCCGGCAGTCACGAAAATCGCGCAGAAAAAAATTCCTGGAAGTATTTTTTTAAGTTTCATTGTTCTTTCCTTTCAAATAGATTGACCGCCGCACTGTGTCCGACGTTTTCGAACCCGTCGGCAGCCGAAGCGCGCGCCCAGGTCTTGCCCTGGAAACCCATGGGCACTTCTTCCATGCGGATTGAAAATACGAACGGGGCCTTAAAAACGGTGCGTCCGAATTTTTTCCACGTGACGGAATCAGTTGAAACTTCTACCCAGGCCCGTTCGATCGATTCGCCTAGAACGGAGCACTGCAGGATTTTAGGCGCCGGATATTTACCGCGCGCTTTGCCATTTAGTACCCGCGCGACGTTAACGGCGGGAGGTTTGGCGGATTCCGGAAGTTTTGGAATGAGCTTTAACGCGATAGCCGGTTCGAAAACGGTGAGCGGCGTCGCGAGCGCCTTTTCGGGCTTCGAAGGAGGTCCGCCTTTCGTGTCGTTGCTGAGCCAGGAGTTGGCCTCCTTGTCTCCCCAGCCGGCGGCGAGGATGGGCGCGCTGGCGACGGAAGTGAAGTAGCGCGTCGGCGACCAGAGCGCGATGTAATTGTCTCCGCCAAAATTAATTTGCTGGACTGGAACTTCGCGCCAAAACCACTGCGATTCGCCTACGCCTTCCACCGCGTTCAAATCGTCCGGCTCGAAGGGGATGTCTTGGGTCGTCGTCAGTAAATACGACTGTTTGCGCGTCCAGCTGGGCGAAGATGAAACGGCCATGTAAATTTCGCCCGGCAGGGCTTCCTTTTCCCAGGGCGGGCGGCCCGATTGACGCCGCCGCCGCCCGCGCCCGCGCCGTCGACCTGCTCGCCGAGGTCGGCTTCCCCGACGGCGCCACAAGGCTGGACGCCTTCCCGCACCAGCTTTCCGGCGGCCAGCGCCAGCGGGTGATGATCGCCATCGCGCTGG
>JANLTE010000185.1:0-1763 GCA_031362785.1 Elusimicrobiota bacterium | reverse complement strand
CCGGAGGGCGGAAGGCGGCGCGAGAGGCCTAAAATCCTATGAAGCGTTGGGTCGCAAAGGCGAGGCCTGGAAAAGACTGCCTAAGGCGGTAAAACCGCGAGATGGTGTCTCGCGGCCGCGGTTAAAAATAGAGAGTCAAATCCCGTTACCGTCACACCGTCGCTTATGTTGATCATCGGGCTCATCACTCAAGTTGGGCTCGGACTCCTCGCGCTTTTCCCAATGTATGGGCTCCTCGAATTCCTGATTGAAGCGCGCGCGACCATCGTCACCGCCCATGTCGCGGCCGGCGCGTTTCTGCTCGGCGACTCGTTCCTGCTCACATTGCTGAGCTTCCCCCGCGCCGAAAAAAAACTCGTTACTAAAAACGGTTCGCTATCCATCTTACAGCCGCAGAAGGCCGGCTCATGAACCTCTCGAACTACGGCTGGGGATTGCCGGTCGCGGCTTCCACCTACGCGAACAAAATCGATTGGTCGCTCAATTTACTTCACATCGTCATGCTTTTAATTTTCGTCCTTTGGGGCATCTTCATGACTTACTGCCTCATCGTTTACCGCAAAGGTAAAAGACCCACCGCGACTTACAGTAAAGCGCATTCGAAGCTGGCGCTCCTGCCGGACTGGATTATTTTAGGGTTCGAAGTTTGGTTGATCTTTATTATTGGCATCCCTATCTGGGCGCACATCCGCGAAGAACTGCCGAAACCCGAAAACGCGACCGTGGTAAATTTGATCGCCGAGCAATTTTCCTGGACCTTCCATTATCCGGGACCCGATGGAAAGTTCGGCAAGCAAGAACTCAATTTGATAAACTCGGACAATCCCGCGGGCTTGGACCCTAACGATCCGGATGGAAAAGACGATTTCGTCAGCATCAACGAGTTGCATGTTCCGCTGGGCAAACCCGTGCTCATGAACATGAGCTCTAAAGACGTGATCCACAGCTTTTTCGTTCCCGAATTTCGCACGAAGCAGGATGTGGTCCCCGGCATGCGCATCCCCATTTGGTTCGAGCCAACGATTACGGGCCAGTTTGAGATCGGTTGCGCGCAGCTCTGCGGCACCGGGCACTACAAAATGCGCGGCGACGTTTTCGTGACGCCCGAAGCCGAATATGACGCCTGGGCGCAGAAACAAATTGCAGCAAAAGGAATCTAATGTCCGATAACGCCAAGCATCACGACGAAGCTTTCATCTGGAAATACGTTTTCTCGCTCGATCACAAAACGATCGGCATCCAGTATTTAATCACCTCGCTCATATTCCTCCTGATCGGATTTTCGCTCATGATCCTCATGCGCTGGCAATTGGCTTTCCCGGGCCAAGCCATCCCCGTCATCGGCAAACTGCTCCCGAACTTCATCGCCGTTAACGGCGTCATGCATCCATCCGCATACAATTCCCTGGGAGCCATGCATGGGACCATCATGATTTTCCTCGGCGTCGTGCCGCTCGGCGTGGGCGCGTTCGGAAACTATTTTCTGCCGCTACAAATCGGCGCGCCCGACATGGCGTTCCCACGGCTCAACATGTCGTCCTACTGGGTTTACTTCACGGGCGGCGTCTTGATGCTTTTAAGCTTCATCCTCCCGGGCGGCGCGGCGCAGTCGGGCTGGACTTCATATGTGCCCCTTTCCGTAATATCTCCCGGACAAACCACATGGCTCATCGCGATGACGTTCCTCATCACCTCGTCTTTGCTCGGTTCCATTAACTTTATCGTTACTACCTTAAATATGCGCGTCGCGGGAATGACCTGGT
>JANLTE010000183.1:0-4475 GCA_031362785.1 Elusimicrobiota bacterium | reverse complement strand
TCATGCGCTTGCGTTTCCACCAAGTTATAAAGGGATACCTGCTCTGGGAAACTTATCTTTTGATCGGCAGCAATCTCCGTTACAGTAAGTTTGTGCTGCGTCAATTTCTCGAAATAGCCCTTCATGAGTTGATCTTGTTCCGACTTCAATATGCGAGCCTGCTCTGCGCGCGCATGCTCTTCCGCAATCCGTTCGGAGCGTATCTTTTCCTCTGCAAGAATGTACAGGTGCGCCTTGGCGTCGGCGTCGAGATATTTATCGCCCCAGCCCTTTGCCAGCATCGACTTGCCCGTAGCGCCATCGAGCCTGATAACGCCCTGCATCGCAGATAGCGCCAGTGCCTTGTTCGCGTTCGCCTCCATCTGAGGACGCATGGAAACGGGGATGTTCGGATTGCTCCGAATCATCAGCATCGCATCGTTGACTGCGCGGTCGAATCCTGACGGGTTGTCCAGCAGCGTGTTGCGCGTGGCATCCAATGCGACAGCCACATCCTGCGTTGCCTTTGCGCCGGCCAACTTCGATTGCAGAATAGCCGAGTGTTCATACAGATCACTCGTAAGCTGCGCGGACATATCCTTGAAGACGCGCCTTGCCTGATTGTTGGTAATGTTCGAACCAAGGTCAGTCAGGTCTTTTCCCAGATCGTCCGCGAATTTCATGGCGAACGATCTGTCGCCCGGGATGGCGGCATCGGCGCGTTCTTGTAGTTGGGCGGTCCAGAGCGCCCTCTTTACCGCCATCCGTGCGCGCGTGTCCGATACGGCGATCACTGACTCGTGCTCGTATTGCGCGTTGGCTACATCAGTGGAAACCTTCGCAACCGCGGCGCCGAGGTTGGCCTGTGCTGCGCCCACGTCAGCGCCATAGGCATCGGGCCTCGCCGACTGCGACGGCACAGAGTCAGGTACGCCTACTTGCGACTGGATGATGGCGATTTTAGGCATCAGACGCCCGTATCGTAGGAGGCGGTGCGCCTCATGTTCGAGGTATAGACATTGGACCCGCCGAGCAGGGCATTGGCAGCAGCGTTGTAATACCCGGCAGATGTGGCGTTCCTTGCCGACGACCGATCCATCGAGGCGGTATCCTGAAGGCCGCGTCCCTTGAGTTCGCCACCGTAGGTAATCAGCATGTTGTCGAGTTCCGCATTGGCGGCCGAGTTGGCGAGCACGTCCATCGGTGAACCTTCAAGCGAGACGCCGCCGGCCGCGTACTGCCCGCGAATGTGGGCGAGCATGCCCTGCGTTTGAAGTTTGTGGCGACGCGCCTCGGCAGCGGCCGCATCGCGCGCAAGCGTGGCATTCTGCTCGGCGATCTGCGCATTGGCATAATTGGATGAAGCGATGGCCTGCGATTGCTGAATCGTGCCGTAGGCGCCAAGGACAAGGCCAGCAATCGCGACAGGAACGGCCATCTTATTTCACCAAAGCATAGGCGGAGGCAGAACCGCCGTCCGGGAAATACTTCCTTTTTTCAGCAACTTCAAGCGTAAACCCGATCATCTTAACCCACCTGTGCCCGGCCTCGAAGTTAAGCGCCACATGCGCTTCGATGCGCTCGAACGGGGCGACATCGAAAAAACGTTTCACCGCTTTGTGAATGGCGACGTAGTACCGCCCGGCATCGCGCCCTACCATGGCCCACGCCTCGCCACGGCCGGTCCAGTAGGGCAGGACGCCTGCACATATCAACGGATGCTCGCCATCGAGCCCAGTGAACGAATAAGGCCCCTCCAGCACGTGCGCCTGATCCATCGGCATCTGCGCTATCAGATATTTTGTAGCGACCTGCTCATCTAGGTTCATCATGT
This sequence comes from Elusimicrobiota bacterium, assembly GCA_031362785.1. Lineage (GTDB taxonomy): Bacteria > Elusimicrobiota > Elusimicrobia > 2-02-FULL-39-32 > 2-02-FULL-39-32 > JANLTE01. The sequence goes on along the minus strand of JANLTE010000183.1, from coordinate 2,662 downwards.
CTGATGCCATGAATGGTCGGATAATCATCCGCGATCTTGCGTCGTCAACTGCGGGGCGATAGCCAGGATCGTCCCGGACGTAGGCGTATCCTGCCGCCAACAAATACTGCCATCGAAGTCATACGGCCCGTCGAACGGCTCGCTATGGATGCCTGTAAACAGAGGCGGCGGGTCTCCCATCGGCACGGCTGGCGTGCGGAAGTAGAGCGGCGTGAGCGTGCTGAAGTCAGGGCCGATCTTGAATTGCCCGACGCGATCAAACAGGAATGCCAGCCGGTTCGTGCGGCGCGTCTTGCCCAATGCCGTGCCGTCTGCCGCGCCGGCTTCGTCGCGCAGGCGTTGCCCGTCGCTGTTGTACGCGAATCCCAGGTGCGCCTGAGAAACTGCGCTCGTCATGGTGATCTGCCCGTTCGTCACCGTCTGCGCAGGGAAAATAGCGCCGTCACCAAGGATGGCAACACTCTGCCCTTCAAGATGCCACAAGCCGGATAGCACAGTCGCTGGCGTGCCGTTGTAAACCACGCCAGAATCGACAAAGTGCATGTCAGACTGCGAATCTTCCTCGTCGAACAATTTGTCCAGATACTCGACGTAGCGCACCGTCTGCCCGCCGATGTACCTCTTTACGACCATCCACACGTCGTCGCGCAAGCCATCCGCGGAGGGCGCGATTTCCATGGACTCCACCAAGGCCGGACCATTGGACGCATCGCCGTATCCACCGATGGCGTGGCTATGCCATGCCGCGATAACCGATCCGTCAAGGTCGCGCTCGAACGTGCAAGCGGCCATTGCGCCGTTGACCAATGTCGCCCACACGATTCCCTGCGGCTCCTGCGTGTAGGCGATCTGCTTGAAGCCGGATTGCGAGATATGCTCTGCAACGCGCGTGAGGTCAGGGGACGTGAACTTGTCAGTTTGCTGAACGAAGGTAATCTCGCGTAATTTCCTGCGCTGCTTTTGCACGAACAGCACAGACTCCCCGGCCTTCACCGGCTCGATGGGCGCGCTGCCATAGAACGTGAATTGCTTCGCGTCGATGTTGGTCGCGGACAGCACTTCGCCAAGAACCGATGGACGCGCTATCCACTCTCCGGATGTCGTCCCGATGAGCAGGCCCTTGTCGTTATCCGTCATCCAGAGAATCGCCTGAACGTCGTTGGAGTTCGTGGTGAAGCTCACTGCCGAATCAGTTGTAACCACGCCAGCGGTATCCGTTGGCGCGAAGTTTTCGTAGTCGCCCAATTTGGACCCATCGAAGCGTTGCGGATAGGATGTCGTCCCTCCGAAGAAGAGGCGGTCCCCAGAAAATGTGACTGCGCTTGGATAGCCTGTCGTCAGGCTGTTGAGTCCGAGCCTCCAGTTAGCGCTAGCCGTTGCCGCTCCAAATGCGTTGATGACACTGGCGGTTACTGACGTTGAAGATGCGAAATTCGTGATAACGGCATATCCCCACGTTGAGGAATGCTTGATACGCACGAATCTTCCGGCATTTGGTCCTTGGGCATCTGTACTGGTAAATACCGGAGCAGAGGCGGTGAGCGTCACTACGCCGGTTGTGGCGCTCGGCGTTATCGTTGTCGTCGTGGAATTCGCCGTCAGGTACGGGCCATCAAGGAACAGGATGATGTTCACCGACCACACAGTATGCGCCGTCCTCGTTATCTTTCTCGGCTCGTAGTTGTTGTGCGTGACGTAGAGCACATCCGCCGATTGCGTGAACATGAGGTTGAACAGATCGGCCGTCACATAAGGCGTCGTGAGCGTGTAGACACGCGCCACCGTGCCTCCAGCGGCATAGGCTGTGTACGCCGTCGTGTTGACGCCGGAGAGTTGAAACGTGTTCGCGGTGACTCCGGCAACGGTGAACCTGCGCCCATTGACCTGCGTCATGCCGGTCACTGCGGCGATCTCAACCTCGTCGCCATTGGAGAATCCGTGCGCTACCGCCGTCACGACGCCGGGATTCGCCTGCGTGATCCCGGTAATAGCCACGTTCGCTTCAAGAATCGCCGCGTTGTTGCGGTAGAAACGCAACTTCAGGTTGCTGAATTCAAGCAGGTAGGCTTGCGTCGTGGAGAAGATGAATCGCTTGAGCCTCGCCGTGACACTGCCCGCTCCGTAGGTCGGCGCAACGTAGAGACTGCCAGGGCGTCTGGTGACCGGACCTTGAATCAGGACGATGTAGTTGACAAGATCGGCTACCCCGGTCGGATAACGCTCGGAATCTACGCGACCGAAGAGCAGACGGCTGAATATGCCGCCAGTGAACTTGGTCTGTGCCGGGCTTGCTTTCACTGCGCGCGGTCCTTATGCACGTACCGTCACCCAGTCATCCTCCGGCGCTTCTGCGGAGATATTCTCGAAGGCGTTGATCTTGCGCGCCTCTGACACGGCTAGCTTATAGGCCAGCACGGCATCCGCCTTCTTCTGGTTCGATTGTGTCAGTTCCTCGCACATTTCATTTGCCATGCGCGCCGATAGCGCGTCGCGGAACAGTTCGTCCATCGTGTTCGGATCGGTCACGTCCTTGATGTAGACGATGTTCAGCGGCGCGGAGTCATTGGTCAGAATCTTGCGGCCCTCGATTTGCCAATCCAATGAGCCGGAATTCATCATCGGGTCCGGTGGCATCAGCCTGAGCAGATCGGCCGGCATGGTG
>JANLTE010000180.1:0-5712 GCA_031362785.1 Elusimicrobiota bacterium | reverse complement strand
CCGCGATTTTATATGTGATGACGCCGTCTTTGACGTCCTTGCGGTTCGGCAGGCCGAGGTGTTCCTTGGGCGTCACATAGCAGAGCATCGCGCATCCGTACCATCCGATCATGGCGGCTCCGATGCCGGAAGTGATGTGGTCGTATCCGGGCGCGATGTCGGTCGTGAGGGGTCCGAGCGTGTAAAACGGGGCTTCTTTGCAGACTTCAAGCTGCTTCTCCATGTTTTCCTTGATCAGGTGCATGGGCACATGCCCCGGGCCTTCGATCATGGTTTGAACATCGTGTTCCCAGGCGATTTTGGTAAGTTCGCCCAGCGTTTCCAGTTCTCCGAACTGCGCCGCATCGTTGGCGTCGGCGATGGAGCCGGGTCTGAGTCCATCGCCCAAGCTGAAGCTAACATCGTAGGCTTTCATGATTTCGCAGATCTCGGCGAAATGCTGGTAGAGGAAACTTTCTTTATGATGCGTGAGGCACCACTTGGCCATGATGGATCCGCCGCGCGAGACGATGCCCGTGACGCGCTTGGCGGTGAGCGGAATGTAGCGCAGCAGCACGCCCGCGTGAATTGTGAAATAGTCTACACCCTGTTCCGCCTGCTCAATTAGAGTGTCGCGATAAAGTTCCCAGGTGAGGTCTTCGGCTTTGCCCCCCACCTTTTCGAGCGCCTGATAAATCGGCACGGTCCCGATAGGTACCGGCGAGTTGCGTAAAATCCACTCGCGCGTTTCGTGAATGTTTTTTCCGGTAGAGAGGTCCATCACGTTGTCCGAGCCCCAGCGCGTGGCCCAGATCATTTTCTCCACTTCTTCCTCAATGCTCGAGGTCACGGCGGAGTTCCCGATGTTCGCGTTGATCTTTACCAAAAAATTGCGCCCGATGATCATGGGTTCGGATTCGGGATGGTTGATGTTGGCGGGAATGATGGCTCGCCCCCGCGCTACTTCGTCTCGCACGAATTCCGGCGTGATTTCTTTTGGAATGCTCGCGCCGAAACTTTCTCCCGGGTGCGATTTGCGGTAATCTTTGAACGATTCGTGTTTCTGGTTTTCGCGGATCGCGATGTATTCCATTTCGGGGGTTATGACGCCCTTGCGCGCGTAATGCATCTGAGTCACGTTAGCTCCGGCCTTTGCTCGGAGCGGACTTCGCAGATGCGGGAAACGGATGGAATCCAAGCTTGGATCCAAAAGACGGCTCCGGCCATAATGCGACGAAATTCCGGACAGCAACTCCACATCGCCTCGTTCCAGTATCCAGCGCAACCGCATGGGGTCTAATCCCTTGCGGATGTCTATTTGAATTTTGGGATCCGTGTAGGGCCCCGAAGTGTCGTAAACCACAACGCCGCGATCCGTCTGGTTTTTAATGAAAATTTCGCGCATCGCGACTTTAACGCCCGGGGTTTTTCCTTCGGCATAAATTTTCTGGGAAGACGGGAAGGGGGTGCGGGTAATCACGCCTTGGTTGGGAGCCGCGTCGGGTTTGCGGGCCGCGGTTTCTTTCTGCGCGAGTTCTAATGGGCTCATAACTTTAACCTCTCAAAATATGGACGGCAATAAACATAAATTTCCGTCTAAGAAATGGATTTGAGCGTAGTATACAATAAACCTGACTTTCCTGTCTACATTAAGCCGGCCCTTGAGTTCGAACGCATCAGCGGACGAATTTTTTGGCTGCGGCGATGGCTTCTTCGCGAGTTTTGATTTCACCCGCCCCGATCGCTTCATCGAGTTCCTTCAGGATTTGGCCGATTTTGGGCCCGGGTTTTAATTTAAGTTCTTTCATGAGTATGTTCCCATCGATCAATTTGGGCCGCGCGGCGGGTCTTTCTCTTTCTTTTTGATAATGCCAGCGGATGATTTCTTTGGACACTCGCTCATGTAAATCGGTTTCTTTTCCTCGTTCCGCTTCGGATAAATAAGTGTAGCGGTCCGCCATGGCAACGATCAGCATGGGGATGGCCGAAATCCCCAGGTCGCGGAAGAACCGGTACTTCGCGCGTTCGGTGAGAAGCGGCGCATGCGCGAGCCCGCCCGGCCGCATGTGCGCGAGAACTAGTCCCGAAATGTTTTTAGTCGCATTCGTGCTGAACTTCAATCGTTCGGCAATCTTGCGCGTCATTTTCGCGCCCACATACTCATGTTGAAAAAACCGCAGCCGTCCGTCCAGATTTTTCGCGGTCGGCGCTTTCCCGATGTCGTGGAACAATATTCCTAGCTTCATTAAAGTCGCGCGCGGGTGGCCTTCCGTGTCCTTATCTTTTTGATAAATCAGTTCACTGACCTGGTCGTGGTCATTCCCGAACTCTCCCTCCAGGCTTTTAAAAATCCACTCGAGGTTTTTCAGGCCGTCCAGGGAATGCCCCCACACGCCCTTGCCCGGGTAGTATCCCGTCGCGCAGTTGCGGTTGGCGTCGGCTTCAGGAAAAATTTGCGAGACGAGCCCGGACTCGTCCAGCTTCTTAAAGTATTCGTATGAATTCGCATTGTCCAGCAGGAGCAGAATCTCCTCGCGGATCCGTTCAGCGGCCATGGCATTAATGCGCTTCGCGTGGTTTCGAATCGTTTTGAGCGTTGAGGGCTCCACTTCGAAGCCGAGCTGTGCTGCGATGCGAAAAGCCCGCAGCATGCGCAGCGGATCCTCGGTAAAGGTTTTGGCGGAAGTCTGCTTCACCTTTTTTTTCGCGAGGTCTTTCACGCCCCCAAAGGGGTCCAGAAGTTTGGACGCCAAATCTTTTTGATTTTTAATTTCGAGCGCGTCATTTAATGAGAGCGCCATCGAAGTGATGGAAAAATCGCGCGCCGCTAGATCTTTTTCGATGGTTTTCGCTTTGAACTTTCCTATGTCAATGTGGGTTCCGTTTTTGAAAAAGACGCGAAAGACCTCCTCTTCTTCCGCCAGCGTAATCACGGGGCCTTTGAATTTTTTAGAGAGGCTTATGGCGAGGGATTTCGGATTTTTATTGACGGCGCAATCGATGTCGCCGGTGGCGCGATTTAGCAGGAGGTCTCGCGGGAACCCTCCCACCAGGTACACTTGAGTTTTGGAGGCGGAGGCAATTTTTTGGGTCGCGAGCAGAATTTCACGCAAAGCGCGGTCAATCATTCAAAAGCTGTTCGATGTTTAATATCGCCGCCACTTTTTTTAACAGGTTGCTGAACACGATGGGCTTCATGACGAATGCCTGAGCGCCCATCTTAAAACTTTTTTCGACGTCGGGAACGCTGTCTCTGCCCGTGCACATGATGATGGGGATCGCGGCGGTTGCGGGGTTCGCGCGGACGGCCGCGAGCACATCCCACCCGTCCATGTGGGGCATGACGACGTCGAGTATGATGAGACTCGGTAAATCATTTTTCACTTCTGTCAGCGCATCTCTGCTGTTCAAGCACGTCCGGACCGTGAATTGATCCTGCGGGAAATTTAGTTTCATCAGCTCTGCCAGCTGCCGGTCATCTTCAACGATCAATATTTTGTATTTTTCCATTGGGACCCTGCGCTTTTTTTAAGTTCGCGCTTCAGCACTTTCTGCAGCGCGTTTTTGGGAAGTTCTTTGCGAAACTCGATGTCTCGCGGGCGTTTGTATGCGGCTAATTTTTCGTGGCAGAGTTTCATGAGCTCGGCCTTATCGAGCGTAAACCCTTCTTTCAGCACCACAAAAGCTTTCACGGTCTCGTCACCCGAGGCGTCCGGAATCCCCACGACCGCTGCTTCCTGCACCACAGGGTGAGAGAGCAAAACTTCCTCCACCTGAATCGAAAAGACTTTGAGGCCCTTCACGATAATCATATCTTTAATGCGGTCTTTGATATAGAGGTAGCCGTCTCTATCGATCAGCCCGACGTCTCCGGTTTTAAACCAGCCGTCTCGCGTAAATACCTCCCGCGTCGCTTGCTCCTGTTTGTGGTAGCCCTGCATGATGTTGGGTCCCTGAATGCAGATTTCCCCTTCCGCGTCCGCCGCGAGAGTATTTTCTTTTTCATCGATAATTTTCACCTGGATGCCAGGAAACGGTTGACCGACGCTGCCTTTTCGCCGTTTCTTTAAAGTGTTAGACGATACCACCGGGCTCGTTTCGGTTAATCCGTAACCCTGCAAGAGCGGCGTTCCGATCCGGTCCTCAAATTTCTGGAGCGTTTCATCCTGGAGGGGTGCTGCGCCCGAAATGCAAAACCGCACCTTGCGGAAAAAATAATATTTAAGCGCCCAGCGTTTGAACCCTTTGGCCTGCTCCGCCAACACCGCGTAAATCTGCGGCACGGCGGAAAATACGGTGACGCCGTGTTTTCCCATGAGCTGGATCCAAGGTTTGGGCGGGCGGATCGCTTCTACGATCACGATAGTGCAGCCCAAATATAGCGGCACCAGCACGCAGGTGGTCCAGGCAAAAACATGAAACATCGGGAGCATGCACATGAAGCGGTCCGACGAGGATAAATCCAGGGCGGTGACGCAGGACTGGGTATTGGTCGTAAGGTTCTTATTCGAAAGCATGACGCCTTTGGGTTTCCCCGTGGTCCCCGAGGTGTAAAGGATTAAGACTGTCGTTTCGGGGTCGCTCACCGCGTCTGAAGTGTGCTTATCGGCGTTCAACAAACTTTGGAACGAATTCGATTCCCCATCGGTGACCCAGATATTTTTGAAGCGGTAAGTCGATTTGTGCACGCCGTCCACCAGGGGCAGGAACGCGGTTTGGGTGACGATGCCGGAGACTTCCGCGTCCAAACAAATGAACGAGAGGTCGTCCGCTTTCAGAAAAAAATTAACCGGGACTGCGGACGCGCCGATTTTGGAGCAAGCAAAAACCGTGAGCGCGAATTCGGGGCAGTTCTTGGAAAAGATCGCGATCCGGCTGCCTGCGATAATTCCCGCTTTCTGCAGCCCTTCGGCCATCTTGTCGGTGTTTCGCAGGACTTCCGCGTAACTCCAATTCTGCCCGTTAAAAATAAGCGCGGTTTTGTTCGGAAGGCGAGCGGCGGACTCCTTAAGAAATTGATAGAGCGTCATAGCACCTATTATATCGCAAGAACCGCTGAAAGCAGCTTTTGCGTGTAGGGATCTTCGGGCTTAGAAAAAATTTTCTGAACGGGGCCCTGCTCCACGATCCGCCCGTCTTTCATCACCAATACTTCGTCAGCGATCTTGCGAACCACGGACAAATCGTGGGCGATCAGTAAAATCGCGATGCCGTTGGCTTCGTTTAAGTCCAGCAGTAAATTTAGAATTTGAGATTGGATCGACAGGTCAAGCGCCGAAACCGGTTCGTCAGCGATGATCAATTTGGGCGCCAGCGCCAACGCGCGGGCGATGCCGAGGCGCTGCCTTTGGCCTCCCGAAAATTGGTGCGGATAATCGTTCAAAATGTTTTGCGGCAATCCGACGGATTGTAAAAGTTTCGGAATCACCTGCTCGGGGGCGCTTTGGCCCGCGTTCAAATCGATATTTTGGCGGACGGCTTCTTCCATCATGGTCCCGACCGAAAGCTTGGGGTTCAGCGAGGCGAAGGGGTCCTGGAACACCATCTGGGAGAAGCGCGCGCGATCTTTTCTGTTTAAAGACTGAACGTCTTTTCCTTCGCAGTAAATTTCTCCGCGAGTCGGTAAAATGAGTCCTTGGATCATGCGGGCGAGCGTCGATTTCCCGCTGCCGGACTCGCCGACCAGCGCGACGATCCGGCCTTTTCCCACTGAGAAGGATACGTCTTGCACCG
>JANLTE010000152.1:0-7617 GCA_031362785.1 Elusimicrobiota bacterium | reverse complement strand
GCAGCGCGGCCAGCTCCTCCGTCCCGACTTTATTGATATCGAGAGGGTTATCGAAAAGCGCCTGCAGCTCGTCCGAAAGCTCGGAGGAAATTTCGCCCGACTCGCGCGCGCTCTCAATGTCATGATCCGATTCCCAGTAGGGCAGATGCTCCGGATCGTCGTCTTGTTCCGCGTAGAGGCCGAACGCGGATAAGCACTGAGCCAACAGCGCCAAGGCGAGAATGAATTTCTTCATTCCGAAACGGGGACCGCTTCGGACAGATTTTTCCGAGCACCAGACCTATCCCATTCCAAACCCACCGAAACCTGATGAGTGCCCGGAAGGCGAAGGTGATGGACATAGGAATAATCGAACTTGATCCCGTGAAATTTAGCGCCGAATCCGCCCGAAAACTGAACGCTCGCGCTCTGCACGCCGCCGCGCAGAAAAAACTTGTCCGCCAGGAAAAACTCGAGTCCGCTTTTAAAAGTAACCGGATCGGGTTCGGCCGCTTGAACCTCGGCGATGAGGCGGAGGCCTTCAATTAGTTCCGCCGCTCCACCCGCCATGATTCCGGTCGGCAGAGAAATTTGCGACCGACCGATTTTGGGACGGTTCAAATTTTTCCCCGCGATGGAAAGCCGCGCGCGCGAACTAATGAGCGAAGTGACGCCCACATCGAGCCCGAGCGCGGTAGCCGAGCCAAAATCGTCAATTTTTAAAAAATAACCACGGGAGGACGCGCCCAAAAATACCCGAGGCGTGAGGCCAAACGCGTAAGAGACGGCGGCCTCTTTTTCCTGATAAACCCTTTCGCCCAGCTGAGAATAAGCGAAACCAAAAACCCCGGCCGGCAAAGGCAATGCCGCGGCGCTTCCCAAATATGAAAGTTCTTTTAAAGAATAAAAACGGGAATAAAAGGAAAAAAGTTCCAGGTTCCCCTGCAGCCTCAAGGAGGCCGGATTGTGAAACGCGGCTTGCGCGCCGGCGGAACTCGAATTCGCCGCCCCGCCCAAGGAGGCCGACGAAGCGCCGGCGGTTTTCAGTTCAAACGCCGCGTGAAGAGGCCGGTGAAAAGAATAGGCCGCTAAAAAAACGATCGAAAAAATTTTAAAATTCATCGTCTTTTCCCGTCCGTTTAATCCAACGCGCGAGCGCTTTCAGCACTCCTTCGACGTTGCCATGGATTTGCCGCCGTTGGCTCTCGGAAATAAATTTCTCTTCAAATCCAAGTTCAAGAAGCATCGCCGTTTCCCTCGCCATTTGTTGGGCCACTCGATAACATTCCACATCTCCCTGGGCAACGTTTAAAGAAAGACCCACGCAGGTTTTTTTCATGGACTCCAACCAATGGATCTTTTCCTTTTTGGCCCCGCTCAAGGCGATTTCGAAAACGCCGAACGCGAGCTCTAAGCTTATCTGATAAACCTTCATATCCCGAATCTCCATTATTCCCCCTCAATTTAATTTTCTCGCGACCACCACGGTTCGCGATTCCTTCGCCTGACTTCCATCGAGGCGCTTTAAATCTAGCGAAACGATATAAACTCCGACCGCGACCATCCTCCCATCGTCATCTTTTCCGTTCCAGATATGAGTTTGCGTTTCGTCCGAGCGCGAAATGGCCCCATCGAGAAGCGAGCGGACCCGCCGGCCCTGGATGTCATGGATTTGCAGGCTGATAACGGACTGTTCGGGCGCTTTATATGAAATCACGCATTCGGAATAGGCTCCGTCTCCCGCCGGTGAAAAGGGCGACTGAAAGACTTCAAGCGTATCCCCCTTCGACTCAAACGAGTGGGAGTAACCTTTGCCCGGGCTTTGAACGCCGACTTGCCAGTCCGTGAAATTGGGTGGCGCGGATCGTTTTGGGTAACCGTCCGGACCCACTTTGCGCGAGATCGATTCCGATCCGCGGTTGAACCACACGACTGACCCTGCGATGTAGCTGTTCGCGTCGTTGGGGGCGCAGGGCGGGGCCCACATTCCGCTTGAAACCGCCCGGTCGTAAGCCGCTTGCTTGGAAGAACTGTAAGTATCTTCCGGCACGAGCGACCAGCTGATAAAATCGGCAAGGGACCCATCCGAATTTTTCAATGTGAGGTTATTGTTCGCGGTGGAAGCAATCCCTGGCGAGGATTCATCGGAATAAAGGTCAATGGCGCCATTGCCATTCCGATCGCCGGAAGCGTCGGTTTCGTCCACCCCTTTAACGCTCGCGTGAAGCAGGATGTAGGAATTTTCTTTCGGCGTAACTGAGGGAAACTTCTTGATCGGGACGTCGGCTTCATAGAGCGTTACGCCGCAGAGATCGCCCGGATAACGCGCGAAGAGTTCGACGAAGTCGTCGCTGGGGACCGCGGGCGACACTTCCGTGATAACCCCGTGGAAAATTCCTGATCCCGATGGACAGCTCGGGAGGACGCAGCGGCCGCCGCCCGATATCGGCGTGACCGAAACTGACGAAACCGTAACAAACACCGCCGCGCCTGGAGTGGAGCGCGACAAGCTCATGCCATTGATCGCGACCGGAGCCCGAACACAAACGCCGCCGCAAAGCTTGTCGCTATCGGTCGAACCGTACACCACCCGATCCGCGACGTTGCCGTCGCCGTCCAGCAGTTGGATCCCATCGGCCTTGGAGCTCGCGTTTCCCATCGCCATCGTCCCGCTCACCAAATCCGCGACGCTGGAAGACGAAATTGTGCCGACATCCTCTTTAATAAGGTAGTAACTATTAGCCGCTATCGAACCGCAGAGCCGGGCTTTCGCGGTTCCAGGAAACGCGTTGTCGTCGGTCTCGAGCGTCCAGCCTTCCAGGCTTACGGTGGAACTCCCCGTATTGTAAAGCTCAACCCACTCGTTACCCGTGTCGGCGCCTGCCGCATCGTAAACGAATTCGTTAATGAGGACGGCCGCGAACGCTTTGGAAGCAAGCGCGAGCATCACAGGAAAAATCCAGGCCAGTCTTTTTGGCCCGACGCCCTTAAATTGACGGAAGGAAATTGATATCATATCGGTAAATCCTCAATATTTATGGATCAATTGGCAACCCATTCTCAGATCGTGGCAATGCTCCAGGAAATGGGCAAGATTTTCGTTCATATCGTTGTCCCAGGCTTGGCCGGCATCACATTTTTCGCGCTCGCGAAATTCGTGCGGCACATCACGCCGTTGCGCGCGTTGACTTCCAGTTACGAAACCTATTACTTCGCGTTTTGGGGGTTTTTGATCTTCGGGCTTTACCTGGCGCTCCGGCCCGTTCAAGTGCTTGCCGGCCCCCATCCCTGGCCGATGATCATTTCAACGGTCCGCGAATTCCTGCTCCAGGCATGCTTCGCGCCGATCACTTTTTGCTCGATGATGATCCTTTGCTTCGGCCCCGAGCGTTTCAGCAAGCGGTGGATGCTCCCCGTTTTTGTTTTCTGCGCCGGCACCGCGGGCATCTTCTGCGTGATTAACGCCAGGGCGATCGGCGGTTCCGAAGAAATCGCAAAACTCGGCATGATGACCGCCTACGACGGCCTGTGGTACAAGAGCAACCAGGAACACATCGACCTCTGGATGAAAATTATGGCCGGCATCCGCCTGGCGAACCCCGCGTTCCTCTTGTTCGTCGCGGCCTCGTTCGTGTTCTTTCACGCCAGGAACTATCCGGCTTACAAAAAGAAGCAGTACGACAACATGCCCAAAAAACTTTACATCGTGAGCGCCGCGGTTTTCGTCTACAGTCTGACGCTGGCGCTGGGCGCGGTGATCAGCGGCTATACCGAGGTGCCCGATCAGTGGGGCCTATACCATGTGGGCGCGCTCGTGGCGGGAATTTTAGAATCCCTATCGCTTTCCATGCCCGTCAGGAACGAAGTCCAAGTCAGCGAACACGAGGACTTTTCACCAGTATAATTTTTAGACGGGGCCCCGCCCATCGGCGGATAAAGTCAATTTGGAAAGGAAAAATTGGAGTTAAATCGATGAACCAAACTTATCGCGTCGCCATTATTGGAAGCGGACCCTCCGGCTTCTTCGCCGCGGAGGAGCTGATGGGCCACTCCGACGCTAAAATCGAGGTCGACATGTTCGACGCTTTGCCGACGCCTTACGGCCTCGTGCGGGGCGGCGTGGCTCCCGACCATCCCAAAATAAAAAGCGTCACGCTGGTCTACGAGCGCACCGCGTCGCGGCCGGGATTTCGATTTTTCGGCAATGTGGCGCTCGGGCGGGAAATTTCCATCGAGGACTTGCGCAAATTTTACGACGCGGTGATCTTCGCGCACGGGGCACGGTCGGATCGACGCATGGGCCTCCCGGGAGAAGATTTGATCGGCAGCCAAGCGGCGACGGAATTTGTGGGGTGGTACAACGGGCACCCTGACTATCAAGAACAGAAGTTTGATTTTTCCGTGGAAAGCGCAGCCGTGATCGGAAACGGAAACGTCGCGATGGACGTCGCTCGCATTTTGGCGGAAGATCCTGAAAGGTTGGCCCGGACGGATTTGACCGAACAGGCGCTCGCGGCGCTTCGAAAAAGCAACATCAAGGAGATCTTTCTGCTCGGCCGGCGGGGCCCCGTTCAGGCGGCGTTCACGAACCCGGAAATCCGCGAACTTTGCGAGCTGCCCGGCTGCGACGCGATCGTAGCGCCCGAGGAAGTGAACCTGGACCCCGAAAGCCAGAAGGATCTAGCCAACCTCGATCCGAAATTTTCGACGGCGCGCAACAACATCGAAGTATTGCTCCGCCAGTCGAAAAAAGGGCGGGGCGAAAAAACTAAAAAAATCCACATCCGGTTTTTGGTGTCTCCCGTAGAAATTTTGGGAGATAACGGCAAAGTGAAAGCCGTGAAGGTTGAAAAAAACAAACTGATGCGCGAACCTGACGGCAGTTTACGCGCCAAAGGCACGGGCCGTTACGAGACGATTCCGGTCGGACTCATCTTGCGCTCCGTGGGTTACAAGGGAGTGGCGCTCCCGAACGTTCCCTACGATGCTAAAAGCGGGATTGTCCCAAACGACCGCGGGCGCGTGACGGACGGCAAGACCCGCGATCCCATCCAGGGCCTCTATGTGGTGGGCTGGGCCAAACGCGGGCCTTCGGGAGTGATCGGCACAAACAAACCCGACTCGATCGAAACGGTCCGGCTGCTCGTCCAGGATTTGAAAGAAAACCAGGGCGCCGATTCCCCCGATAAAACCGCAGCGGCGGTCAGCGCGTTTTTAGACGCGAAGAAAATCCAATACACGACATTCCAGGACTGGAAGGTTTTGGACGCCGTTGAAACGGAACGCGGCAAAGCCAAAGGCAAACCGCGCGAAAAGTTCACGCGCATTTTCGAAATGCTCGAAGTTATTCGATCGAAAAAGAGGGCCTAGCGTGAAAGTCGCGGAATGAAAAATTTATTGGAGAGCGCTCCCGATCAGGAAGTCCTCGGCGAAAACTCGGCTGCCGACGCCGTAAACCCCGATGAATTGCTGGTTGGGTTAAACGACGCGCAAAAAGACGCCGTGCTCCACGGCGCGGGGCCCCTCCTCATCGTCGCGGGGGCGGGCACCGGAAAAACCACCGTATTGTCCAAGCGCATCGCGCACCTCGTTACTTCCAAAGTTTGCCTGCCCGGCGAGATCCTCGCGCTCACTTTCACCGATAAAGCCGCGCGCGAAATGGAAGACCGCGTGGACAAACTCGTCCCCTACGGCTTTAACGACGTCTGGATTTCCACTTTCCACTCGTTCGGCGATCGAGTGCTCCGCGAATTCGCGTTTGAAATCGGACTTTCGCCGGACATCCGCGTCCTGACCCAGCCCGAAGCCTCCGTGTTCCTGCGTCAAAACCTTTTCACACTGAACCTTAAGAAATATCTGCCGCTCTCAGATCCCACGCGGTTCGTGAACGCCCTCCTAACGACTTTTAGCAGGGCCAAAGACGAAGACATCACGCCCGATCAGTTTCATCTGGCCGCTAAATCCAGCCTCGAGCGGGCGCAAACGGAAGAAGAAAAAGAACGCGCCGAAAAAAATATCGAGGTCGCGCAAGCCTACAAACTTTATGAGCAGCTTAAAACCAAACGCGGCTTCATCGATTTCGGAGATCAGGTCGTGCTGTGCCTCAAAATTTTCCGCGACCGCCCCTCCGTCCTCAAAAAATATCAGAAACGATTCAAATATATATTGATCGATGAATTCCAGGACACCAACTACACCCAGTTTGAAAGCCTGAAGATGCTCGCGGCCCCCCACCGAAACATCACGGTCGTGGGCGACGACGATCAATCGATTTATAAGTTCCGCGGCGCCTGCCTGTCGAACATCCTCGGGTTTCGGAAAGCCTATCCCGAAGCGCGGGAGATCGTGCTGGGCGAAAACTATCGCTCGCATCAGGAAATTTTGGACGCGGCCTACAAATTGATCCAGCACAATAACCCCGACCGGCTCGAGTATCAAGACCGCATCAGCAAATTGCTGCGAGCGCAGAAGGGATCGGGGCTCAAGGTGAACAACCTCCAGTTCGACACGCTTTTCACCGAAACCGAATTCGTGGCTACCGAAATTAAATCGCGCATCGAAACGAAAAAAAATGAGGCGCAAGATTTCGCGATATTGGTGAGGGCCAACGCGAGCGCCGAAACTTTCATGAAGTCTTTAAACTTGGCGGACGTGCCCTGGCGCTTTTCGGGCAACGCGGGACTCTACGAGCAGGATGAAATTCGCCTCGCGCTCTCGTTCTTGCGCGCTTTGGACGATCCGGCGGACTCCGCGAGCCTTTACTATCTCGCCTCGTCCAGCCTCTACGAGCTCGATGCTGAAAACTCCGCGCGCTTGTCTCAAATCGCGAGCAAAAAGCACCAACCGCTGCTGGACGTTTTTACCGACGCGCTGTCCGGAAAGCTGGAAAACTTTTCGCTGCAGGCAGAAACCGGAGCGATACTGAAACGCATCGCCGACGACATCGCGAAATACCGCAAGCTCGCGGCCAAAATCCCCACGGGCCAGCTGCTTTACCAATTCATCGAAGAAACCGGAGTCCTGAGCCGACTCGCCGACGCGAAAGACTGGAGAGCGGTCCAGGAAGCGCAGAACCTCCACCACTTCTTTGAGATCATCAAGAAGTTCGGCCAGGTCTGCCAATACGACCGCGTTCATTATTTCATTGAATATTTGGAAGCCCTGCGCATCGCGGGCGAAGATCCGGCCAGCGCCGAAGCGGCGTTTGAAGATAACGCCGTGAACATCCTCACCGTCCACGCGGCGAAGGGCCTCGAATTCCCCGTCGTTTTCATGGTGAACCTGGAGCAGGGCCACTTTCCGCTGAACGACCGCGGCGACCCCATCGATTTGCCCGAAGAGCTCATCAAAGACATTCTCCCGTCCGGCAACACGCACGCATCGGAAGAGCGCCGCCTCTTTTATGTGGGCATGACGCGAGCGAAATATGAACTCTACCTCTGCTCGGCCCGTGACCACGGAAAGAAGAAAATGTGGAAGCCCTCGCAGTTTGTTCTCGAAGCGCTCGATAAGCCCACCGTTCAGGAATCGCTCGTTAAATCCCAGCCGCTCGACGCGCTCAAAATCTTCAAAGCTTCGGCTGAACCGCTGAACGCGAAACCGCGCCCGCTTCCGAACACGGAGGCCACCGCTGAAAAC
>JANLTE010000151.1:0-3372 GCA_031362785.1 Elusimicrobiota bacterium | reverse complement strand
CTGACCCGTCGTTCTTACCGTTTCCTTATATGATGTTAAGGTGATGTCGGTCCGCTCCCGAACGGTCGTAAGATTCCGCAAGATGTTTCCAGCGCCGTCCCAGCCTTCCGTGACGACGGAATCTTTGGTCGCCACGATCTTCCCTTCATCACTTTCTGTCGTTTCAAGCCTGGTGCTGGTCACAAGCAGCCGACCGCTTAAATCCCGACCGTTCTCGTCTTTGCCGGCGAAAGTGGTTTCTTCCCTCGATCCGCTTTGGCGGTTCAGCTTGTCGTAGGTCACATCGGTCACATGTTTGGTCTGGGACCGGTCGCCGCCAATGACAATTTCGGTATAGCCCATCAACTGACCTTTTGAGTTATATCCCTCGTTCTTGCCGAACGCGGACCAGTCCTTATACAGGACGATGCCTTCGCTTGAAATCTCTTTTTCAAAATATCCGATCATGGACCGCTTCTCGCTGTAACTGATGTTAGATCGTTCGCGCTCCACCCAATGGCCGTTGCCATCTTCAACCCGCTCGAAGTATCCGGTCATGTCGCCAACGATGTTGTAGGTTAAGCGGGTGCGGTTTTGCTCCTGGCTGTTCCCAAAACTGTCCGTCGTAATCTGTTTAAAACCTACCGTTTGGCCGAACGCATCGTAAGTCGTGTCCTTGATCTGGACCGCGGTGGTCACGCCTTGCGAATCCGTGCGGGTTGTGGTGTGTCCCACGAGCTCTCCGAACGGGTTGTAATGCGCATTGCTCCAGGATTCCTTCGTGACTCCTCCCGTCGCGTCGCCAATGGTCTGGGAATAGCTCGTCAGTAAATATTTGCTGTGCGCGGTGTCATTATCTCCGGTCCAGGCCTGGTTCAAAATGTAGTGAGCGTCGCCCCAGTCCTTCACGGCGCTATTCCCGTTGGAGTCGGTCGATTCCTCATGATAAGCCGAAATGTTTCCCTCGGCATCGTACTGGCCGCCCGACCAGGTCTTGCCGGATTTATTGCCGTAGGAATCGATCTGCTGTTCCTTATATGAAGTAATGTTGCTCTCGGGATCGTAGGTGATGCCGCTGCGGATGGTTGTGGAAACGTTGCCCAAGGCGTCCACATGGTTTTCCTCGTAGCCGGTGATTTTTTGTTTCTCGTCGGCGCTTTGCCCCACCGTGGCCACTGAATCTTCCGCGTAAGTGATGTTCCGGCGGCGAGTCATAGTGGTGGTCCCTTTCGCGTCCGTTTCTTCGATAATGTAGGCGGTCATCTGCCGTTTATCGTTATATTCCATGCCGAAGGTGTTGCGGAGAGTGGTGTTCCCCCGCGCGTCTTGAACCTTTTCGTTCAAAATTTTAGTCGTGAGCCCGTCTTTAAACACGAGGCGCTTGCCGTCGTTGTATTGGATGTAAGAGGATTCCGTTCCCGCCGCGGCGTCTTTACTTGCCATCTGGCGGATGCGCGCGATCTCGCCTTGAATGCCCTTCATGGCTTCAAGGTTTTTCATGTAGCGTTCGGGAGAGATGGGCTGCCCGTCGTTTAAACCCTGCTCTTCGCGCATCGCGTTGGGCAACTGCAAGCCGCGGTCCTTGGCAAGTTTGGCCGGAGTATCCAACCGATCCATCTGAGCCTGCTCGCGCTGCACGACGACCTCGGGACTCATGTACCCGGAACGGTCGCGGTCTTCGCGCTTGTAGTCAAAACCAAAAGGCAGGGCGTGAAAGGTGATCTTGTGGAATTCAAGGAAGGAAGTGAGGCGGAGTTTGAGGCTGGAATAAATCGGCGGCAATCCGCCCTGAGGCAGAGTCGCCATGACGTTCTGCGCGAAAACGATTTGTGTCGAAAAATAGAGAGTGGCGAGGGCCGCGGCGAAAACGCGTTTAACTTGGCGGAGTTCGGGAAGGATTTTTCCGACGTAAAAAGAAAACGGCCTCGTCCGGTCGATCGGGCGAAGGAACGTCTTGATGAGCACTTTCCGCAATATGCGGACCCGGCGTTTCAAGCGATGCATGTCCCCCTTCGGGTACTTTCGCATTCGAATTTACTTCTGAATGCAACGAGTATATCAGGAGGCCGCTAAACGATACTTAAACTATTTGTAAATTTATTGTAACACTTTACGCCTGGATGCTGAGGAGGCGCTGGTCCTGGAGATCTTGCATGAGGCTCTCAAGTTGCCGGTGAATCTTAACTTGAGTCGCGGTAATGAGCTCGAAAATCTGCACCCAGTCGGCATAATTCAGGCTCTCGCTCCAGCGGTCCGGAAGATCAGTAATGATTTGGACGTTTGAACCCGCCAAGTTAAGCCGCCTCAACTGTTCGAAGACGGCATCGGTGTTGATTCTTTTGCCTTCCGCAACATCACCCGTGCCGTCTAAGAATACGATCCTACCTTCAATAATTGCAATCTGAAGTTTAGCTGCGAGCTCCTGCGGCAAGAGGCGGCTGATTGCCGTCCTTGCGTCATTCGTCCCGCTTAAACCGCGGACGATGATCGCAGTATTCCCGCCGCTCGCGATCCTATTTTCGATTGAGGCTTTCAGCATTTCGATTCGGGACAGCGTCGACTCGCGGTTGTTGACGAGGCTGGTGGCGTCGAAAACTTGAGTCCCCTTGAGCTCGGAAATATTTTGCGCAGGCTCGGTCGCCCACAGAGCGAGAGCGGCTCCGCGGTTAAAGCTTTCCTCTAATGTCCGCTCAAGGCTGGATGGCATATGGAAACTTCCATTGTTAGTGAAAAAATCCATAAACCTGGCGAATTTTTTTGCGTACCGAGAATCATCCATATTGGCATGGGTGGCGCTCATGTCGAACCGCGATGATAGCAACCCCTCTCTAACAGGCACCACATCGACCTTGTATGTTCCCCTGAAAACATCCTGAACTAGCTCTCTTATTTTCACTTGCGACTCCGCGCCTCCAAGGCTGTCCAACGCGTAGACCGCGCCCATCGTTTCGAACAAGACGGCGACATCGCTCTGACTCGACGGCATATGAGAAGCTGCTTGCTCAAGCTTTGCCGAAAGCGCAACTTGCAAGTTAATTTTGGCCGCCGCAAGCTCAGCGCCCGACATATAGCGAACTTTTCTGATTTCGTTCTCCAGCTTAACCTGGCCGGACATCGCGGCATTCCGCCAAAGCGCGATCGAAGCAAATCGTATGAGCCCCAAAGGATTGAATAGGTGATCGAGGATATCCCCCATTTTTCCCAAATGCTTTTGGAAAAAGCTGGTTTCCCGAGACAGGAGTGTTTCCTGCACCCACTGCGGCGCATGCCTCATGCTCGGCTGCACATAACTGACATTGCCTCTCACATTTCGAGCCATGATGTTGAACCTGCTGTTGACCCCGTCTGGCGCGTCGCCCTTCTCGAGACCCATCGAGAGCGCCAATAAGTAGG
>JANLTE010000132.1:0-11951 GCA_031362785.1 Elusimicrobiota bacterium | reverse complement strand
TCGCGCAAGAAGCGCCGCGTGACGTTATTGGGCTCCTTCCAATCGTTATCGATCTTCCCCGTGTAGCGCAAGTTGCGAAACTCATCGAAAAGAAAGATGTGCGGGGTGTGAGTTGCGCCGTAAGCGCGGGCAACGTCCTGAGTCTCGTCCCACAAATATGGAAAGTTGAACTTCTTCTGGACGGCGCGCCGCTTCATGCTGTCAAAATCATCGTCCGGATATTTAACCGCGTCGTTCGAGTTGATCGCGATCACCTGCACGCCCTTGTCGCCATAATCCATTTGGATCTCCATGATGCGGTCCTCATAGGCCTGGACATAAGGACAGTGGTTGCAGGAAAAAATGACAACCATCGCTTTCTTATCGGAATAATCTTTTAATGAATGGTTTTTTCCATCAACCCCGGGCAAACTGAAATCAGCGGCTTTGGACAAATTAATTGATACTGGCATGAAATCCTCCCTTACCAGCGCGTGATGGCGGTGAACTCAATCGTGGACTCGCCGTCTTTTTTGACGGGGACTTTAAATTCGGCGGTGCGGGCGTCTTTTTTATCGAACGGCTGAGTTTGGCGGGAAATCTCCCAATCGCTCCCGAATCGCTCCACCACAACCACTTCTATGTCAGAGTCTTTATGGTTCCGAAGCTTGATTTCAACCGTCTGCTGGTTCGCGCGGCCGCCTAAGCTGCGATTCTCTTTCTCTTTTCTTTCTCCCGTCACGTCAAACGCGTCGCCCACATAAATCCGAACCTTTTCATCTTTGGGCGTATGTTCCACCCTGTCTTCGCCGATGAATTCCTGCGATTTATCTGAATCCTGCTTATAGACTCGCACTTTCCCCGCCGGCAGAGCCATCCCCAACCCGTCTTGCTTGCTGTTCATGAACTCTAAAGTGACCTTTACTTTTTTTGGATCGTTCAGGCCCTCGTACTTATACACTTTTTTAACGCTGACCGAAGCGGTAGGAAAAAGCGTCAGCTGCTTAATTTGATTATTTTTTAGAGTGGCGGGCCGAGTCATCGCGTAAAGGTGATACTCAAAAAAGGATTTTTCCTGAAACTGCTCAGCTGCATCCATCGCCATCCCGCGCGCCGCGAAGACTTTAGCGTAAGGCTGTTGCGGCGCCGCCGCACGGTTAACATCGCCCGCGATCAACTTCAATTTAGCGTTCTCAAACGACGCGCCTGATTTATTATCAATTGAAACCCAGGCGGATAGATCTATTTTTTTATCGTCTTTGTCTGCCACGGCAACATACTCGGCGTGCCAATTCATGCCGCCGGTCAGATAGCTTACCTCCATGTCGTGCGGTCCGCCGCGATCGGTTTGGAGCTGCCACGTCAACGTTGGGCGCGTAATGAGACCTTGCGGCAGCTTAGGAAACTCCACGTTTTGAACCAGAGCCCGGGAAATAGTCAGAATCGCTCCGTCTTTTTTCTCAAGGACGATGTCGCCTGAAGCGCTCAGCAGCCTGCCATCAAAAAACTTTCCGTCTTTAGCGAAAACCTGAATTTCCTCATCCAGATATTTTGAAAATATTTTATCCGCGTTCACCAAATCGTACTCATAGTTTTGTTCGAGCACCGCGACTTTATCGGGAGCGGTGAGCGACTTGATGTGCACGGAGGTCGGGTCGATTTGAGATGCGACATCGGTAAAACGGAGGTCGCTGGCGCCTTGCTTCAGCGTAAATTTGCGCGCATCGCGAACCAACGCCAGGTCATAATTGTAAACCGTGACCGACATTTCCTTATCATCGGCGCGCAAAAAACCGGAAAAACATAAAATCAACAGGGTCGAAACCGCCACGGACGCTTTTTTCATGCTGAGTGCCTCCAAATAATAATTATGGTAGAATTTTAACATAAATTCATTGTGCATTGTCCGGAAGTATAATTGGAGGTTTTCCATGTGGGATATTGGGTTAAACTATTGGGCAATTCTGGCTTGCGCGGGAGCGCAGGCGGTTATCGGGGCGCTTTGGTACTCAAAAGCGCTCTTCGGAAAATTGTGGAGGGTCCTCGTTTGTAAAACCGAGAACGACTTAAAAAAAACAAACCCTGCTAAAGCCGTTGCCGCCAGCTTTTTAGGCGCCCTGGTGACCTCATATGTGATGGCCCTCATGATCTTTTCGACGGGAGCATCTTCTTTGGTGGAAGGGCTTCAGGTCGGATTTTTGTTATGGCTTGGATTTTTAGCATTGCCTTGTTTGAACAACGTTTTTTTTGCGGGACAGTCAGTGCAACTTTTCTCGATCAACAGAGGGTTTGACCTGACCGTTTTTCTAGCGATGAGCGCGACACTGACCCTCTGGCAATAGATTGAAAAAAGCCGTTCTCGCCGCTGGATTCATCCAGCTTTTTTCCATCTTGATTTCAGCGGGATCTTACGACCCCTACTCAGTCCTTCGCAAGAAAACAAAAGTCGAAGTCAAAGCGTTTCAGCTTTGGTCTCCATCATTTTCAGGCGGATTGATTCCGCCTCAGCACACCTGCGCCGGCGCCAACCTATCCCCGCAACTGGAATGGTCCGACCCTTTGCTGAAGACTAAAAGTTTCGCCATTATTTGCGATGGGGTGGACCGCCGGGGAAAAATTACCAATCAATGGGTGATGTATCGAATTCCGGGAAATTTACGAAAACTAAAGGAAGGGGTTCCCAATCAAACGACGCTGAGTGACGGGTCCAAACAAGGCATCAACGATTATTCCAAAACAGGGTATACCGGCCCTTGCCCGCCCACGGGGACCAACAAATATATTTTTACGATTTTTGCGCTAGACACATCGGCGATCGGAGCTTCTCCCTCAATGACTAAAGCTCAGCTTTTTAAGCACTTGCAGGGACATGTCCTTGAGCAGGCGAACCTGATCGGAGAGTATCACCGATAGTCTTTAGCTTTTGCCAAAGTACCATTGGACCTGAGCGAAGCCAATATTCTGCAACGATCCGTATTCACTCTTCGATCCGCCTTCAAAAATCTGATATCCGGCGCCGATATCAAGATCGGTGATCAATTGGTATTTGATCCTCGGACCCAAAAACACGCTCGGGTCATTCAAATTAATAATCCCGTAACACTCCGCTTTTAATAACGGCGTTACATCCCAAGTCGGGCCGATCCCCCAATAATCTTTACCCACAAATTTCTGGTCGTTCTGTCTCGGTTACGGCATAAAGCGGGCGCGAAAAGCTGAAGTTATAATCATATGAAATGACGGCGCGGGGTGAGATACGATCGCGCGCGCCACCGCCACGCGCTGCTGTTGTCTGCCCGAAAGCTTCACCGGCCAGCGGTCCTCTCTCTCGCGCTTAAAGGCAGGGCTGGCAAAAATTCCAAAACGAACAAAAACCACTTTTCCATTTTAACATCAGAAGCCAATTATATATCAAAAGCCTTATTTGATGCATTTTTTAGTTGATTTCTTTCTTCTTCCTTAATAGAGGGATGAAATTGAGATATACCCTTGACAAAAACCGAGCGAAGGGTTACAATCGAATAAGTCGCTCTGCCAGCCAAAAACTGGCATATTTTTTGCCCCAAAAGAGACCACCCTAGGATTATGAAAGAGAAGATACTTGTCGTCGATGATGACGAAAGCGTAACGACGTTTCTGTCCATTGCGCTGAACCAGGAAGGCTATCAATGCCAGACATCCAATTCCGCCTCCGAAGCCCTTTCTATTCTCCGTAAAAATCAAGGCAAACCTTTCAGTCTCGTCCTTTCCGATTTAATCATGCCCGTCATGAGCGGGACCGAACTCTTGGACCATCTGCGAAGCTATTTTCCCGAGGTGGGCGTTGTCATGATCTCAGCCGATAAAAACATGCCATTTGCGATGGAAGCGATGCGCAAAGGCGCTCTCGATTTCATTAACAAGCCGTTGCAAATGGATATCGTTTTGTATCGCATCCAAAAGGCGTTGGAACGGATACATCTGGAGCGCGAAAACCGCGAATATCAGCAGTACCTTGAAGAGAAAGTGGAGAACCGCACAGCCGCCCTCATTGAAAAACACCGCTCCCTACAGAAACTCTACATCAATACGATCGAAGCCATCGCGCGGGCCATTGAAGCGAAAGATCCCTACACCCAGGGACATTCGAAACGCGTCTCAAAATACTGCTCGAAAATTGCTCAGCGCATAGGCGTCGACCCCGAAGAAACTCACGATATCGAAATTGCCGGCCTGCTCCACGACGTGGGAAAAATCGGAATATCCGATGCGATCCTGGGGAAACCGACCAAGCTTTCGATCGAGGAGTTCGAAGAGATTAAAGAGCACCCGCTGATTTCACTAAAAATTATTGAACCGATTCAGGAGTTGAAGCGCGTTAAAGAGTATGTGAAGTATCACCACGAAAAATGGGACGGCACGGGCTATCCGCAGGGCCTCAAAGCCGAGGCCATTCCGCTCGGGGCCAGGATTTTATCGGTGGCTGACGCGTTCGACACCATGTGGATCGGACGACAGTACCACGCCGCCTGGGATTTGGAAACCGTGATCCGCGAATTTCAAAAAAATAAGGGAACGCAGTTCGATCCGAACGTCGTGGACGCTTTCGCGGACCTCCTGCACGAAGAGCAGCAGTCGTTCGACCAAATCAGGCAGGAATATCCGCCGCGGTTTAATGAGAGGAAAATTTTAAAGGAGAGTAAGTTCTCGCAGAAAGTGGTTTAAAGTCGGAACAAGAAAGGAAGCGGATAGGGATCACCCTTGGGTCAATGACTCGAGGGTTTTTTAATGGATATAGCCGTTATCTTTGAAAAACCGGACTGACTGTTCGAGCGCGTCAACAACAGAGCGCTGAGGAAGTCCCAAAAGGTTCACCGCTTTTAACGGATCGTAAAACATAACCTCGCTTGCCATGCGAACGCCATCCAACGGGATTTCCGGCTGCTTGCCCGTGATGTACGATAGCGAAGTGCTCACGAGTCCCGCCGCAAAGGCGAGCGCATAGGGAACTTTAAATTTGGGCGCGGGCAGTTTCGCAATATCGGAGAGTAAGTCGAGAATCTCCTTGAGCATCAAGTTCTTGTTTCCCAGGATGTACCGCTCGCCCGGCGCGCCCTTTTCCGCGGCCAACAGATGTCCTTCCGCGACGTCTTCCACATGAATCAGGTTTAGCCCGGTTTCTAAATATGCCGGCATCTTTCGATTCAAGAAATCCAAAATCATTTTACCTGTCGGCGTTGGCTTGGCGTCGTGAGAGCCAACGGGCGTTGACGGGTTCACGATCACGACGGGATATCCGTCTTTCGCGAACTTCCTGGCAACCAGCTCCGCGAGATACTTCGACTGTTTATAAGGGCCGATTTGCTGAGAGGTCGTCGGGTCTAACTTCTCATCTCCGGACCATTTCTTTTCCCACTCTTTCCTCGCGACCGGATCTTGCGGGTATGGCGCGCGGGGATGGTCGGGCGGCTCGGGTCGGCCCACCGCCGAAACGCTCGAAGTATAGACCACTTTCTTTGCGCCGCAATTTTTAGCGGCGTTTAGCACATTCTCCGTCCCGCGCACGTTCGCGTCAATGATGTCACCGGGGTGCCTCGACCAAAGGCGATAATCCGCAGCCACATGAAAAACGATTTCGCAGCCCTTGAACGCCTCGTTTAAAGACGCGGCGTTCAGCATGTCCCCTTCCAAAATTTTAACGCCGAGCTGATTTAGAAATTTCCTTTCGCTACTGGGCCGCGCGAGGCAATGAACTTCCCCCCATTTTTTTTCGACCAGTTTTTTGGCGACATGGTAACCCACAAAACCGGTCGCTCCGGTAACGAGAATTTTCTTCATTTCACAAGGAAGAGACTGAGCGCAGGGATGTAGGTGACGAATAGAAGTGTAACGATCAAAATAAGCCAGAAGGGGAGGCTCGCGGCGTATATCCGCGTTACGGGTTTTTCAAAGCGGAGCGAAGACAGGAATAAATTGAGCCCGAAAGGCGCGGTCATGTATCCAATTTCAAGGTTCAGGAGGAATATCACGCCCAAATGAACGAGGTCGATCTCGTATTGAAGAGCGACCGGCACGATTAGGGGAACGACGATGATGATCGCTGAAAACATTTCAATCATGTTCATGATCAGAAGAAAAATGTTCAGGAGGATCAGAAACACGACTTTACTTTGAACGTATTGGTGCATCCAGTCGAAAAGCCGCATAGGAATTTGTTCGTCAATCAGATAGTTGGTGAGTCCGAGAGCCATTCCCATCACGACCAAAATCGCGCCGACCAGCATCATGCTTTTAACCATAATGTCGGGCAGGTTTTTCGTCAGGCTTAAATCCCGATAAATAAAAACCTCCGCGATGATCACATAGAACGCCATAACGGCGGAGGCCTCCGACGCGGTGAAAAGCCCGCCATAAATGCCACCGATGATGATGAACGGCAATGGGATTTCCCAAATCGCTTCCCGGGCGGCGGCTTTCAGCTCGGTCAAGGAAAACGGTATTTTTTGAATTTTATTTTTCGCGACCTGGAATAAACTGTAAATTGATAGCGTTACGATGAGAAAAACTCCGGGGATCAGTCCCGCTAGAAAAAGCTTGTCAATGCTGACTTTGGCGATCAAGCCATAAAGGATAATGGGCAAGCTGGGCGGAAATAAAAGCCCGAGGCTTCCCGTGGTGGTCAGAAGCCCGAGCGTAAAGTCTTCGGAATATTTCTGCTCGATGAGCATCGGGTACAGGAGCCCGCCCAATGCGATGATGGTTACGCCGGAAGCGCCGGTGAAAGCCGTAAAAAGCGCGGTGGTGATGAGCGTTACGATGGCCAGGCCGCCCGGCATCCAGCCGAAAAGCGCGCGAGCCAGGCGCAAGATGCGCTTCGGTGAATTGCTTTCGGCCAGGACATATCCGGAAAATGTGAACAGAGGAATGGCGATCAGCGCGGGCAACGACGCCAGACGATAAAGCTCGGCCATGATTAAGGAAGAGTCCATGCCCGCCGATTGAAACGCCAGCAGGGCGCCCGAACCGATCAAAATAAAGACCGGAACTCCGAGGAGAGTGAGCGATACAAAAAGCGCAATAAGCAGCAGCGCGATCATCGCGGGGACTCCGGAGACATCCCAAAGAGCTTGCCCAGATCTCTCAGCGTTTTAAACGCAAAGTGAATCGCCAAGAGGATGAACGCAGCAGGAATAATGAAGTTCATCCAGGCGCTCGGGACTTCAACTTGACCCAAGCTAAAAAGGATTGAGCTCGATTGAACGTCATCCTTGAAGAATTTGACTGAACTCGCGCAAAGCAACCAGAGTACGGCAAGCGCAAAAAAATCGGTCAGCACTTCAACGGCGTTTTGAATTTTCGGCGGGAACGCTTTCCGGATCACATCCATCGCGAAATGCTTATTCTGGCTCACCGCGAGCACGGCGCCCAGAAACCCTACCCAAAGGACGAGGTGGCGTAAAAACACGTCGGCCCAGAGGAGCCCCGTTGAAAATCCCGCGCGCAAGACGACCTGCGTAAACGACAGTCCCACCATCGCGCAAAATAAAATGATCAATACAGTTTTCTCGATCGTTTCAAGAAAACTTTCCAGGGATTTGAGCATGGGGCTACTTTTTCGCTGGTTTGGAGGCGGTTCGGTAATCCTGGAGTGACTTTTCGACGCGGTCGAGAAAATCCTGACTGAAGAGTTTTCCAACCAACGCCTTGCGGGCTCGGTCGCCGACCGACTCATACTCCGCGATCTGCTGTTTTGAGGGCACGGCGGAAATCATGACGCCATTTTTTTTCAGCGCATCAATGGACGTCTGGTTTTCCCTGCGGCTCTCAGCGGTCAGTTTTCCAAGATATTCGCGGCCCGTGGAGAGTAAAATATCCCGCTGTTCTTTTGGAATCTTATCAAAAGTTTTCTTCGATACGAGGACCGCGCCCATGGCGTTGGCGAAGCTGTAATTATACATGTGCCGCGTCCGGGTGAACCATTGGAGCGCGATCGCGGCGAGCGGGGAACTATACACTCCGTCGACCAATCCGGTCTGCAGCGAAGTCATAACGTCCGCGATCGATAGCGGAATGGGGCTGATGTTCAAAGATTTGAACGCCGCTTCCGCGATAGGATCGCCTTCCCACATCCACATCTTGATAGATTTTAACTCAGTCAGGTTTTGAATCGGTTTGTTCGTAAAAAAATACACAAAGCCCACTTCCGCCCAGCCGAGCAGCACATATCCATTTTTTTGAAAAGCCGCTTCAAAATCCGGTTCAAAGCTTTTTAAGACGTGGTCCACTTCATTGGCGCTGTGGAAGAGAAGGGGCGCGTCGAGTATGCGGACTTCCGGCGCGATTTCACCGAGCCCCACTCCCGTAAACCCTCCCGAATGCAGCTGGCCCAGCCTGATTTTACGAACCACGTCTTTCTCGTCGCCCGAAACGCCGCCCGAATAAATTTTAAACTTCACCTGGTTCTGGGTTTTCTCCATCAATTTTTTATTCCACTCCTGCATGACCTTCATCCAGGCGCTGCCTTCGGGCGCGAGAGTCGCGAATTTAATGATGGTTTCGTCCGCAAAAAGCATTTGGGGGATCAAAACGAGAGCAACGAGAAGGTATCTAAAAATGCTCATGAATTTCCTCCAACAATTTTTTCGCTCGGCGCTTGGCGATCGCGTTCGACAAATTCTGCTCAGGGAACTGGAATAAAGGAAAATCGATCACCTGGCCCAGCACCTCTCGATAGAGGATCTCATCCTGGGCGGATATCGCGTAAATTTTGGCGAACAAAACCTTCGCCATTAAAAATTTTGAACCGGAGGAACGAATCGCTTTTTCAAAATGGGATTTCGATTTCTCGAGATCGCCGCCGAATATTTTAGGCTTCGAGCCGTAATAGGAGCCCAGAAACAGATCCGGCCCGCCGTAAAAATAACCCGGAGTTAAAACCTGAACGGCGATCATCATCTTCTCGATCTTGGGAAGCTGTGCCAGCGTTGAGGGGTCATCGAGGCTGACGCTCGCCAGCCCCGCCCAAGCGTAGGCCGTCCAAAATAATAGGGGGCCATCAGATTTTGAAAGTTTCCGCAGCGCTGCATCGATCTTGATTAAATCGGGATTCGCTTCAAAATCCAATTTGCATTTTTTATTTAAGAGCTGCAAGCCATAATCTCGGCCGCGTTCATAAAACTCCTTCGCGCGTTCAGGGTCTTTTGGCTCCACGAACAGGAACGCGTAGGCCCCGAACCCCTGCGCGAGATAGCCCAGCAACTTGGGGTTTCCCGGATCATTTTTGAGCAGGACTTCAAGCAGTTTCAGCTGGCTGGTTAAACTACTTTCCGCAAATTCCGGATCTTTTTCTTCGAAAATCGCTTCGGTCCCTTTATCAAAAAGGCCCACGCTCGTATTAAGGGCGATTTGTTTGATGGAACAGCCGCCGAGCAAGCCGCCGGCAACCAAAGCGATCAGTAATATTTTATTCCGCGACGTCATTTAGGAAGGGACCCAATCGCTTTCCTCTGCTTCTGGATAATTTCTTCGATGCCCTTGCGCGCGATGCCTAGAAGCGCTGAGAACTCCGATTCGCTGAACGGATTTTTTTCCGCGGTCGCCTGAATCTCAACGATTTTCCCGTTCTCGGTCATCACGAAATTCATGTCGGCGTCAGCCACATGATCTTTTTCATAGTCCAAATCCAAGTACGGCTTGCCGCCAACGATCCCAACGCTGACCGCCCCGATGACATCCGTGAGCGGCCATTCGGTAAGAGCTCCATCGGCGTAAAGTTTCTTGAGGGCGGAGGCTAGCGCGATCATGCCGCCGTTGATGGATGCCGTGCGCGTCCCTCCGTCGGCCTGGATCACATCGCAATCGATGGTGATGGTGCGCTCGCCGATCTTGGACAAATCGGCAATGGCGCGAAAACTGCGCCCGATGAACCGTGAAATTTCCTGAGCGCGGCCTCCGCCGGAAGCGCGGCCCCGAGGCGTGCGCTGGAAGCCAGCGCGGGGCAGCATCGCGTACTCCGCCGTGATCCATCCGATATTTTTCGCTTCGGCGTGCGGCGGGCGCTTGTCTTCGACCGTCGCAACGCAGAGGACGGTCGTTTTCCCCATGCTGAACAGGCAGGACCCTTCCGCGTGCTTGATGTAATTCTTCAGGATTTTAATGGGACGGACAGACTGAATCATAAAATTCCTTTAATGGGTTCTGACCGGAAACCGCGGCGCGCCGCCGGCTTTAAACGAAAGGCTCTTATCGACGTAAACGCGGTTCCAAAGTTCAAACATCAGAAGCGCCCAGAGTTTGTAGCCGTGGCTTTTGACGCCGCGCTCGTGCTCGCTCACGAGGCGCTCCACTTCGCTCATTTTAAAATACCCCCGCTGCCGCGCTTTCGGGTCGAGCAAATGGTCTTTCAAAAAATCCTTGAGCGGGCCGCGGAACCAAGCGTTCACGGGTATTCCGAAACCCATTTTACGGCGCTTCAAAATTTCACAGGGGACGAAACCTTCGAGCGCTTTCTTGAATATCCACTTGCCGCCGTTCAGCTTCACTTTGAGCGAAGAGGGGATGCGCGCAACATACTCCATCAGCTCATGATCGAGCAGCGGTGAGCGGGCTTCGAGCGAATTGGCCATGCTGGCGATGTCCATCTTGACCAGCAGGCAGTCGGGCAGGTATCCCGACGAGTCGCAATGCATTACTTGGTCCAGCCACTCTTCAGAATCTGACTCGCGGTAAAGCGAATCGAAATAATTTTGCACCGGATTCAATTGTACGATATTTGAGAGCTCTCCGTCGTAGAGCTTCTCCTGGGACTCCTGGTTGAAATAACAGAAGAGTCCGAAATTGAACGCTTCGGGAGTCGAGTCGAGGACCGATCCGGCGCGGTGCAGCGAGCGGAGATAGAAATTCCTCTGCAACGCCTGCGGCATGGCTCGCGCGGCTGCAGCTACCGGAGAGCGGATCGCTTTGGGAACCTGAGAGGCCAAATGAAACAGGCGGTCGGCCTGATAGCGCAGATAGCCGCCGAAATTTTCGTCGCCGCCGTCGCCGTTTAGCGCGACGGTCACATAGTTGCGCGTTTCGCGCGCGACATAATACGATGGGAGCGCCGAGGGATCGGCGAAGGGCTGATCGTAATGCCATGCGAGCTTAGGTAAGATCTCCGCCATATTCGGCTTCACGACAAATTCGTGGTGATCCGTCTTGAAATGCTTGGCGACCTGCCGCGCGTATTTGAGCTCGGAAAAATCGGATTCTTCAAACCCGATCGAAAACGTTTTGACCGGCTGACTCATCTCGCTCGCCATTAAGCCAACGATGGCGCTGGAATCCAACCCGCCCGATAGAAACGCCCCGAGAGGCACGTCCGATATTAACCGCGATCGCGTCGCTTCGCGCAAACGGTGCCGCAACTCTTCGCAGATCTCTTCCACGCTTTGCCGCGTCTGAGGCATGCGCTTCAGCGTCCAATAGCGTTCCACTTTTACTTGGCCGTCTTCGCCGCAAACGAGCGTGTGCGCGGGCGGAAGCCTTTGGATATCCTGAAAAATCGTTCCGGGGCTCGGAATAAATTGATAGGTGAAATAAAGCGGTATGGAATTGAGCCGAACTTTTCTTTGCACTTCATCGGACTCCAGCAGCGCTTTCATTTCGGAAGCAAAGTAGAGAGCTCCGCTAACCGGCGCATAAAAGAACGGTTTTTTTCCCAAGCGGTCGCGCGCGGCAAAAACCTGTTTTTTCCGGTCATCCCAAATGACGAACGAAAACATTCCTCGCAAATGCTTCACGCAGTCTTTTCCATAAAGCTGATAGAGGTGAAGGATGACTTCCGTGTCGGATTTGGAAAGGAACTTGCGGCCTTTTTTCTCAAGGTCGGATTTCAACTCAAGGAAATTGTAGATCTCACCGTTAAAGACGATCCAGCAGGTCCCGTCTTCGCTCGCCATGGGCTGATGCCCGCCGGACAAATCGATAATCGAAAGCCTGCGAAACCCGAGACC
>JANLTE010000111.1:0-20577 GCA_031362785.1 Elusimicrobiota bacterium | reverse complement strand
GAAATTGATCGGACGAATTTGATGGAAGAGTTGCCGGAGGAAAACAGCGATGATGAAACCGAGATCGATCCATTTCTTTTTCCTGGCCGGTCAGATAACCCTCTTTTTCCATCCTCATTAAAATGTTTCCCCTGCGCCTCGCCATAAAAGGCGTAACGCGCTGCGGGCTCCATTTCCGGGGGCTTGGGAGGATGGATGCCAGCGCTACCGCTTCATCAGGAGTTAAATCGTCAGCATTTTTTTGATAATAATGTTCAGCCGCGGCCTGGGCGCCGTATATCCCATCGCCCCATTCCGCGGCGTTCAGATAAAGCTCCAGAATCCTATTTTTGCTTAAAACCCGTTCCATCCATAGGGTGATGAGCGCTTCCTTTGCTTTTCTCAGTAAGTTTTTTCTGGATGAAAGATAAAGAGTGCGGGCAAGTTGTTGCGTGAGCGTGCTCCCGCCGTAGGCGAAGCGCTTCTTCGCCCAGTTTATTTTAAATGCGATGATAATCTGATCAAAATCGAACCCGTTATGTTGATAGAAGGTATCGTCTTCGGCCAGCAGCACCGCGTGAACGAGGTTCGGGGAAATTTGGCCCAGGTTGCGCCAGATCATCTTGGGCTCATGTTTTTTATTTTTTTGCCTCGCCTGTTCCGTCCGTCGCAGCAAAACGGCGGACGATTTTGGGTTTTCGCTGCGCAAAGCGGGAACCCAAGGCAACCAAAACAGGTAGGTTAGGGTTCCGACCGTGAGCCCAAGGAATGAAAATACCGTCATTTTTTTGATTTTACGCATATTGAACAGGCACTATCATAACAAATCGGCCATTCCATTCCTTTTAGCCGTCCCGCTGAAATGGTAAAATACAAGCGTTCTGATGATTAAAAACCTCTTCTTGAAAGAAATCTGGGCGAAAGTCCGATCGGATGATCGGATTTCACGCGATGAAGCGATCCGTATGTTCCGAACGGACGACATGATCGGGTTAGGCCGTATCGCCAACCATGTGAAGGAAAAAAAGACCGGCCAAACGGTGACTTATGTTGTTAACCGGCAGATCAATCCCACCAATTTGTGCGTGCTGTCCTGTCGCTTTTGCGATTTCGCGGCCAAAAAGAAAAGCCCGCACGCTTATGAAATGAGCATGGACGATATTTTAGCCAAATGTTCGGATGACCTTAGCGAGGTGCATATAGTGGGCGGGCTTCACCATGAGTGGTCTTTTGAGCGTTACCTGGGCATTGTGCGCGAGATCCACGAGCGGTTTCCTAAAGTTCAAGTCAAAGCTTATACCGCGGTGGAAATTGATTTCTTTGCGAAGATGGAAAAATGTTCCGTCACGAATATTTTGTCGCGCCTCAAAGAAGCGGGGCTGGTGTGCTTGCCGGGAGGAGGGGCAGAGGTTTTTTCAGAACGCGTGCGCAAAGCGCTTTTTCCGTTTAAAATCGGCGCTCCGAGGTGGCTCGAGATCCATAGGACGGCCCATTCTCTGGGGATTCGGAGCAATTCAACCTTGCTGTACGGTCATATGGAAACGCACGAAGAGCGAGTGGACCACATGTTAAAATTACGCGATTTACAGGACGAAACAAAAGGGTTCCTGTCGTTTATCCCCTTGGCGTATCAGCCCGGAAAAACACAGGTCGTTGCGCGCCAGGTTTCGGCGCTGGAAGATTTAAAAACCATCGCGATATCGCGGATATTGCTCGACAATTTCGATCACATTAAATCTTACTGGGTCACGATGGGCGAGGAAACCGCGTCCATGGCGCTTCATTTCGGGGCGGATGATTTGGACGGCACGATCGGCGAAGAAAAAATCATGCACTTTGCCGACGCCGGATCGCCCGTCGGGATGGCAAAGGATCGGCTCGAGTATTTAATCCGTTCTGCGGGTAGAACCCCGGTGGAGCGCGACGCGCTCTACAATCATGTTGGTCCAAAAAAGGAGGCGGCGCTTGTCTCTTAAAGTCGCGGAAATCCCTTATTTAAACTGCGCCCCGTTCTACTGGGATAAGAAAGTACGGGCCGAAAGCGGGTTGGCTGTTGAGTGGATGAACTTGCCGCCCAAACCTTTAGGCGTCCTCGCCAGGAAATCGGAAATTGACGCAGGGCCCGTTTCGCTAATCGATTCCTTTGAAATTGAACCCTATTTTGAGCCGCTGTCTGATTTGGGGATCGCAGTTCAAAGGCACGCTCGAAGCGTTTTGCTTTTTTCCAAGCACCCCATCGACGCGCTCAAGAACCAAAAAATTGGGATTTCCTCTGAATCATCGACTTCGTCCGAACTCCTGAAAGTGATTTTGAAAGGACGGTATGGATTTGAATCAAAATGGTCCGGCGGTTTCAGCGAGTCCGATGATGCGAGGCTTCTAATCGGAGACTCCGCGATTCGCGCGATCCAGGACCCCGTTTTCTTCAAAATCTTCAATCATATTTATGATTTGGGCGAGGAGTGGAACGATTGGCAGAACCTGCCTTTTGTGTTCGCCCGATGGATGGTCCGCAAAGAGCTGCCCGAAAGCGCGAAAAATAAATTGTCGGATTTCCTGAAGCACAATTTGGAGTTCGCGCTCAGAGACCCGGGAATGATTTTAAGCAAGTTCCCTCTGCCCGATTTCATTAACGCTTCCACTTCCGCGGATTATTTGAAAGCCTTCACTTATTATTTGGGACCCAAAGAAAAGGAAGCGATTCGGGTTTTCAAAGGTTTATTGCAGGAGTTGGACCTCGCCTCGGTTGTAAAATTCTGAATCGTCAAAAAAAGCCATGATGCGTAATATAGGCCGCTATCAGATTGCCGTGATAGGGTTGTTTTTTATAGCGGCTTCTCCTCCTTCCTGCTCCGCGCCCAAGAACATGGCCGCCCACCCGAACGCTATTGCCCCGACCGATTGGGAAGCATTAATGATTAAAGTGAACGCGGCCTCGGACGACATCGAGAAGGGCATACATAAAAAGGGGGCCAAGGAGGAAGTTATTCAGTCGATCGAACAGATGAAAACGGCGTTCGGTCAGCTGCGCAACATGAAGCCGCCTAAGGGGAGTTCAGATCTGTTTCGGCAGTATGTCGAGGCGGGGTCCGGGATTTTACGCGACGTGGAAGACCATGTGGAGCATTCCTACTGGGAAAAAGCGCAGGGGTCTTTCGCGAGGATTAAGGATTTACAAAGAGATATCGAAAAGGATTTCGCGCCCGGGCTTTGGTCGCGCGTCAAGCTCTGGAACGCGCGGTAAGATTTATTTTGTATTCCACTTCCGCAGGAAATTAGCGATCCCTTCCGCCAAAGCTTTCGCCACTTTAGTTTGAAACTCAGGGTCTAGAAGCAGTTCTTCTTCATCCGGCCTAATCAAGTATCCCGACTCCGCTAAAATCGCCGGCATCTGAGTTGTTCGGCACACCGCAAGGTTCGCGTAATAAAATCCGTCATCTTGGGTTTTGAGGTTTTTATTGTAGGATTCGTGCACCGCTCGTGCGAGGTCCAAGCTTTGGGGCTGATAATAAAAAACGCTGAAGCCGCGCCGCTCGTAAGGGTCCTGGCCGTCCGGCAGAGCGTTGGCGTGGATCGACACGAATAAATCGGCCTTGTTCTCAAAGGCGCGCTTACCGCGCTCGGGAAGCGTCATGTTTTCCGTTGAAAGTTTCGTCATGTAAACTTTGGCGCCCGCTTTTTCAAGCTCGCGCGCCAACTTCACCGCGGTTTGAAAGTTCACTTCGCTTTCTTTAATTCCCTGGGGTCCCACGGTCCCGTCCGTCAATTCGGGAGAGTGTCCGGGGTCTACGGCGATCATGACGTCTTTCAAAGGAACCCTGTCGCTTTTAACGGTGGGCGCGTCGAATATTTCACACGTCAACTTGCCCGCGTCGTATCGGACGTCATAGCCCCAGATTTTCTTTTTCATCGGGAACTCGAGTTCTAGAGTGTCGGCCGATATTTGGAGCCATCGGAAATAAATCAGGCCACGGCTTGGATTTTCCTGGTCCTGCCGCACGCGGTCAATGTTCGATATCGCTTGATAGAGCACGAGCCGAAAAGTTTTCAGATCTTCGGAAAGAATGGCGCGATAGGGGATCCCTCGTTTAGTTTCCACGGTAATTAAAGTGCTTTTGTCTTTTTCCTTGATTTTGACGCTATCGATGATCGTTTTGGGCAGAATTTTCGCGTCTCGCACATCGAGGTTCTTTTCTTCGGTCCACCCTTCGATATTTTCCGCGACTTTCAGCCGAAGTTCATTTCCTGAGCGACCCGTCACCTCCATCATGGTTCCTTTGGGCAGGAAAAGATCGTAGCCCATCAGTTCGGCGCCGATGGAAGGACCGGTCCGTAAAATTGTTTCGTCCGATTTCGTGTCGGCCATTTGAAAGGGAGAGCTCACTACTTTAATTGGATTGTTCGTCTGGGCGCGCGCGGATATTCCGTTGGTGTTCGTGAGGCGCACTTCCACGACGCAGCCGTTGGCTTCGAGCGGCGCCCTGGCGTAGCCGTCATAAGATCCCTCCACCGGATAGCTTCGCTCCGACATCAGCTTCCAATCGCTTTTGGAAACCCCGTCTTTCGGAGTTTTAAATCTGAACTCCGCTTTGGCTTCAGGCGAACCTCGGAACTTTATTCCGATCACGTCGCCCGCCCGCAGGATAAGCGGAAGCGATGGTTCCAGGGATTCCTGCGCGATCTTGATGGGAGTTAAAGGCAGCGCGGCATCCGCTTGCGGTATCATAACAGCGCGCACATCTTCCGCTTTTTCTCCGCCCGCGACGGCCTCGGCTTTAATTTGAAATTCGCCCGACGTAAAAGGGATATAGGCTAGAAACGAACCGGTGCGATAAACGGGCACGGTCGACCCGTTAATGGAAAGGGTGGCGCTGGCCGGCTTCACTGACCCGAACACGAAGGAGTTTTTAACGGGCCCGATTTTGGAATTTTCTCTTGGATACACGATCTTAACTTCCACCGTGGAAGCGCGAGCGGCTCCCGTTAGGGCGCAGGATAAGGTGAAAAAAAATAGGACGCTTTTAGTTCGTGACAACGCGCTTAAATTTCCTTTTCCCGACCTGGAGGATGAAAGGTTCTTTGATTTCAATTTCCGAATCTTCGGCCACTTGCTTGCCATCGATGCGAATCCCTCCGTTTTCAATCAGGCGTTTGGCTTCGCGTTTCGAAGGGGCGAGCCCGGCTTCAAACAGCAAATGTGAAGTCCAAATTTTTTTTCCCGACGCTTTGTGCTCTTCAATTTCGTCGGGCATGTCTTTCTTAGAGAAAACCTTCTCGAACCCCTCCCGAGCTTCCGCGGCTTTTTGTCCGCCGTGATACTGGCTCGTGATGAGGGAGGCCAAATCCATTTTGGCTTCTTTGGGGTGCTTTGCTTTAACCGTCTTGAGGTCCTCGATCGTCAGCAGCTCGTAATATTTGTACATGAGCTCGTCCGTGACGGACATTAATTTCCCGAAAATTTCTCCGGGCGCGTCGTTCAGCGCGACGTAATTTCCGTAGGACTTGGACATCTTTTTGACGCCGTCGGTCCCGACCAGAAGCGGCATCGTGATCACGGCCTGAGGCTCCTGTCCGAAGTCGCGCTGGAGCTCTCTGCCCACCAGGAGATTAAATTTTTGGTCGGTCCCGCCTATTTCGACGTCCGATTTAACGGCTACGGAATCGTAGCCCTGGAGCAGCGGATAAAAAGATTCGGTGAGCGCGATGGGCCGCTCTTCTTTCAAGCGTTTCGCGAAATCGTCGCGCTCCATGATGCGCTGGAGCGTGTAATGAAAACCTAATTCGAGAAGCCCGTCTACGCCAAGCGGCAGGAGCCACTCGCTGTTAAAACGCACTTCTGTTTTGGATTGATCGAGAATTTTAAAAACCTGATCCTGATAGGTCTGGGCGTTTTGCTTAATTTTTTCCGCGTCCAGCTTGGGCCGCGTCGCGCTCTGCCCCGATGGATCTCCGATGCGGGCGGTGAGGTCTCCAATAATGAAAACGATGGTGTGCCCCTGCTCCTGGAAGGCCTTCAACTTATTGAGCACGACGGTATGTCCGAGGTGGAGGTCGGGCGCGGTAGGGTCTACTCCTAACTTAATCCGTAGCGATTTTTTAGATTTGCGCTTTTCGACCATTTCCTTCTGGGCGATCACTTCGGCCGTGCCGCGAAGAAGCAGGTCTAAATCTGGAGCCATATTTTAGCGATTATCCCGCCGCCCAAAACTTCATCACCGTTATAGAACACTGCGGACTGTCCCGGCGTAATGGAGGTTTGCGGAGCGTCAAAAATAATTTTCACTTGATCGTCGCTCATCGGTTCAATGGTCGCGGCGGCTCCCGGGTGGCGATAGCGGATCTTAACCGCGGCCCGAACGGGCTGGGTCGGAACCTGGCTCGAACACCAGGCCGTGGTATGCGTCCGGCACTCTGATTTCAAATTTTCTTCTCCGGTCCCGATCACAAGCGTATTGGATTTGGCGTCTTTGTCCAAAACATACATTCGGTGACCCGCGGCAACGCCTAGCTTTTCGCGCTGGCCGATGGTATAAAAGGGAAGACCTTCATGTTCTCCGATCACTTTCCCGTCGCTCGTTTTAATCAAGCCTTTCTTAAAGCGGATCGGTTCCACGTGGTCGGTCAAAAACTCCCGATAATTGCGCCCTTCCAGAAAACACACGTCCTGGCTGTCTTCTTTTTTCGCGTTCGCGAGGCCAAACTTTTCGGCGAGCTCCCGCACGCGGCTTTTGTTCAAATCCCCGAGGGGAAACAGAGTTTTTGAAAGTTGCCTCTGGTTTAGCATATAAAGGAAATACGATTGGTCTTTTGTAAGGTCGGCAGCTTTCTCCAGATGGAAGATGCCATCGCGCTCTTGAATCCGCGCGTAGTGTCCCGTAACGAGATAATCCGCGTTAAACGCCACTGCGTGTTTCAATAAAATATCAAATTTAATAAAGCTGTTGCACCGGACGCAGGGGTTTGGGGTTCGTCCCTCCAAATATTCGTCGATAAAATTGTCGACCACTTTCTCCTTAAATTTCTCCTCGAGGTCGAAGGTGTAGTGGGGGAAACTCATTTGCTGGCAAACTTTTTTGGCGTCGGCCAAGTCCGAGGGCGAGCAGCAGCTTCCGAACCGTTCGCCGTCGTTCCAGGGCGAAGGCGTCCAGAGCCGCAATGTGATGCCGATCACCTCGTGCCCTTCGCTGGTCAGCATCGCCGCCGCGACCGAAGAGTCCACACCTCCGGACATGGCGACGACGATTCTCTTTTTTCCCTTAAGCATCATGTTGTTCTATCACACCTTATCTTTAGTCTTGCGCCTTTTTGTTTGTTGGGGTCAGGCTCGCGCCTGTAATCGTGGAAATCTTAATTACCCATGATTTTGGAAACTCGGCTGTCGCGTGCAGCTTGCCGTCCTTAGTTCGATACGCGTTTTTAGTGTAGTTACAGCTCGCGTTCCACATCAACCATTCTTTAAAGCCCAGGTCCTCACAGGCCTGAATTTGCGCGCGCACTTCCTGAGGGCCATATTTATGCCCGAGCGAAAAATCCTGCAGGTATGGCCGCATCCGATTGTGGATGGGGCCCAATTTCTTGAGAGCGTCGAACATCGTGTGGTAAACGACTTTGTAAGGTTCGGAGTTGGGTTCGGGAATTCCGTATTCGCCGCGCGCATAGTGCGATGGATACACCATGGGTGAAACGAAATCAACCCATTGAGTCATCTGCGCGAATTTCTGTCCGATGCCCATGTCGTGCGGCACCGATGGGGTCAACCCGAACACATCGATCGAAATGGGAACGCCCATGGGTTTGAAGCGTTTCGCCGCCGCGTCCAAAAATTGGTCCAAGTTATGCGCCGCGGAGCTCGAATTGTGGTTCGCATAAGAGTAGCGGCAGAGTTTCGTGTTCCCATCCGATGGGTAGCGGATATAATCGAACTGGATTTCCTGGAAACCCAGCTTTACGGCCTGTTCGCTGATGGAAAAAATGTACTCCCAGACTTCTTTATTATAAGGGTCCACCCAGGTGTTGCCGCTTCGGTCCCGCCAGACTTCTCCGTCCGGCGTTCGCACCGCCAAGTCCGGCCGCTTTTTAGGAATAATTTTGTCTTTAAAAACGACGACGCGCGCGATGGTGTAGATCCCTCTGCTTTTCAATTCCGCCAAATATTCTTTGATGTCCGGCATGGCGTTCACGAAGGCCTTATTTTTCTCCGCGAGTTCGACGCCGGAGATGTAAACTTCGCCCTGATATTCTTTGATCGCGATGACGACGGAGTTCAATTCGGTTTCGTCAAGGAGCTGGTCAATTTTCGCGCGAGACTTTTTTGATCCCGCCACCCAACAGGTGATGTGCACTCCGCGCACGAACTCAGGTTTTACGGATTTCGGCGCTTCCAATTTTTCGTCTTCAACGAAACTGCGTACCGTGTAAACGGAAAGCGGCACGAAAATACCCGCAACTAGCGCGAGGACCGCGAGTTTAATGTGAAGGGGCTGTTCTCGTAGCATTCTAATCCAGTGGGAAATCATGAAAAATTACGCGACAATTCCGAAACGCCGAAATTATTTTTGTTCAGCGAGGCTTTTTAAAGTTTTTTCAAGGCTCTTCATTTCTTCGCCGTAGCCGGCCCAGTCGCCCTGACGCGCCGATTTTTGGGCCCGATCATAGAGTTCGCGCGCCTGGCGAATGAGAGATTTCGTGTCGAAAGCCGTGCCTTGCGCGGCGGTGAAAGAATCTTTGGAAATTTGGCCCACTTTTCCGCCGAAAATCCGCGAGAGCGAAAGCTCAAGGTTTTCTTCCATCGCGATGTTGTTCCCGTAGGCGACGATAATTCTTTTTAGTTCCGGCAAACCCCCGCCCGAGGCTTCCAAATAAAGCGGCTGGATGTAGAGCAGCGATTGGTCAACGGGGATCACGAGCACGCTCCCGCGCAAAACGCGGCTTCCGCTTTGGTCCCAGAGGGTCAGCTGCTTTGAAATTTCCGCGTCCTGGTCGATGCGCGACTCGATCTGCTGCGGTCCGTAGACCAGTTTTTGCTTCGGAAAATTATAGACGAGCAGCTTCCCGTAATTGGGTTCGTCGCAGCGCGCGGCCATCCAGGAAATCATGTTCTCTTTTTTTGCGGGCGTGAAGGGGATCATCAGCAAAAATTCCTCTTTGCTCCCGATGTTAGCCAGCTTCATAATGGTGTAGTAGGGTTCCATGGGTTCCGATCGTCCGCCCGCGGTGCGGAGCGGGATTTTCCACAAATCTTCCTTATTGTAAAAAACCTGCGGGTCCATCATGTGATAAGTCGCGTAAATCCGAGCCTGAATGTTCAGGAGCGTCTGAGGGTATCGTATGTGGGCGAGTAAATCCTTGGGCATTTCCGCGATGGGTTTAAAACTTTTCGGGAAAATTTTCATGTAGGTTTGGATGATGGGGTCCTTCGGGTCTGAAACATAGAGAGAAATCGTCCCGTTGTAGGCGTCCACGGTCGCTTTTACGGAATTCCTGATGTAATTGATTCCGGATACCTGCTCGCTGTAGGGATACGCGTCGGTCGCGGTGAACCCGTCCACGATCCAGAAGAGCTTCCCTTCGGACGAGATCACGATGTAGGGGTCCGAATCAAAATGGATGAAGGGCGCCGCTTTTTTCAAGCGCTCGTTGATGGAGCGATAATAAAGGAAGCGGCTGTCAGCCCGAAGGTCTCGCGCAAAAATAATTTTCAGCTCGCCGAAATGGAGCGCGAATAAAATCCGGCGCAGGAAATTTTTCACGGGCACTCCGCCCGAGCCGGCGTAATCAGAGTAGACGTTTTCATCTCCCGACGGATAGCTGAACTCTTTGGCTTCGGAGTTCACGATCGCGTAGTTCGTCCGGGACTCGCCGAAATAAATTTCCGGCCGCGTCACTTTTAAATCGACGGTGGACGCGGGCGGAATGTCCTTGATGAAAAACTCAGGCAGTCCTTCGGGCGAAATCCGGTTGACGGGCCCCAGGCAAATGCCGTAGCCGTGCGTATAGGTGAGGTGCTCGTTAATCCAGTTGCGCGATGGAATGCTTTCGGGCACCAGTTCGCGGGCCGATACCATCACCTGCCGATATTCTCCGTTGACCATATATCGGTCGTTATCCACGTCAAGAAAATCGTAATAGGTTCGGATTTCCTGGAGCTGTCCGTACGAAGTCAACAGCGGCCGGCTTTCCCAAAGCCGGATGTTTTTGACGGTGAGGTCATTTTTCTTAATGGTGTCCAATGTTAACATTTCTTTTGGATCAAACTCGAGTTCCTGAACGTGGGCCAGCCCGTAAGCCTGGCGAGTGTTCTCTATGGCGAGGTTAATGAAAGGCGTTTCCTTTACAATTTCATTGGGGCCAACGGTAAATTTCTGAATACCTTCGGCGTAGACCTTTACGATAAGGGTTCCAGCCACGAGCGCAATGACCGCTCCAAGCGTGACCTTCGTGTTCGTGAACCAGGGAGAACTGAGCAGAAAGAGCGCTGACAAAAAAGCCGCGAAGCGCAGGACTTTTAAGCCCGGCAGGGTGGCGTGCACGCTTGAAAACCCGGCGCCGGGCGCCAGCTGCCGCTGCACGGACAAGAGGTCGAACATTTTTATTTGGAAGTGAAACATGACCAGGAGGAATAACATGC
This sequence comes from Elusimicrobiota bacterium, assembly GCA_031362785.1. Lineage (GTDB taxonomy): Bacteria > Elusimicrobiota > Elusimicrobia > 2-02-FULL-39-32 > 2-02-FULL-39-32 > JANLTE01. Next base: position 9,971 of record JANLTE010000111.1, on the reverse strand, counting down.
CGGTTAGAAATAGGATGTGCGCTTTGGCGTTGTCGGCCATCTGCATTCCGCGCTCCGTGACGTGGATCCTGTTATTGACCAGGTAGGTCGCTATCACGATCAGGATTGCTAAAATTTCCGTCGTAACGCTAAAATAGTAGATGAACTTATAAAAAGGAAGCGTGAAAACATAAAAGCCGATGTCTTTGCCGAACAGCGGATCTTTCATGTTGAACGCAACGGCGTTCAGAAATTTCAGAACCACTTCCCATTGGTTCGAACACCAGCCGCCCGCGATGAACGATGCCAGAAAAACTCCCACCAGGATCGCCACGTGAACGAGCGGTTTTACGTCGGAAATGTGGGGGATGGGGAACGGTGCCGACACCCGCGCATTTGGCTCAATAATTACAAAAGCCCGCCTGCTGAACCGCTCCGCGAGCCAATGGTTCAGGAAAAGGAACGATCCCATTATCGCGGCGCCTGCGACGCCCAGTCCAAATTGAAGGTAAAGCGATTTCAGGTAGAAGCTGGAGAAGCCGGTTTCTTTAAACCAAAGAAAATCGACTAAGGTGTGAATTAATTTTCCGCCGAGCGAAAAAGCGAGAAAAATCGCCAGATATATGATTAAGTTCCGCTTATTGATCTTAGGCATGATGGATTAGCGGGTCAACGGCTCGCCTTTGTTATGGGCGGGGTGACGCGAGTAGCTTTGCCAGCGAGTTTATCCGCCCAGAGGGGGGACATCGAGCGTAACCGTTCGATGACTTTCGGAATAATTTCGCCGGCGTGGTTGACCTCTTCTTCAGTGTTCGTGTGCCCAAGCGAAAATCGAACGGTCCCTTGAGCCAAATTGCCCGGAACTCCGATGGCGCGCAAAACATGGGACGCCTTCGTTGAACCCGAAGCGCAGGCTGATCCGGTCGATACCGCGACGCCTTCGATGTCTAGCATCACCACGCAGCCTTCGCCCTCGACATACTCGAAGGTGAAATTGGTTGTGTTCGGGATACGGTTTTTAATATTTCCGTTCAAACGCACATAAGGAATCTTTTCGAGTATCGTCCGTTCAAGCTTGTCCCGCATCGAGCCGATTTTTTTGCCTTCTTCAGTCATGTTTTTTAGCGCCAACTCGGCCGCGACGCCGAGCCCCACGATGCCGGGCACATTTTCCGTTCCTGCCCTGCGGTTTCGTTCATGATGGCCGTGAAACAGCGGGTGGAGCCGGGTCCCTTTGCGGATATAGAGGGCGCCGACTCCTTTGGGTCCGTAGAATTTATGGGCCGCGAGCGACAGCAGGTCGACGTTCAGGTCGTTCACGTTGGTCGGGATTTTCCCAACCGTCTGAATGGCGTCCGTGTGAAACACGATCCCTTTTTCTCTGCAAATTTTTCCGATATCGGCAATGGGTTCAAGGGTTCCGATTTCGTTGTTGGCATGCATCACGCTCACTAAAATAGTTTCGGGGCGGATGGCTCTTTTAACGTCATCCGGATTAACGAGTCCGGTCGAGTCAACGGGCAAAAAAGTCACGTCCCAGCCTTGCTTGTGCAAATATTCGCAGCAAAAAAGGACGCAGTCGTGCTCAATCGCGGTCGTAATGATGTGGCTGCCTTTTTTTCTTTCCCGAGCGGCGAACGCCGCCCCCTTAATCGCGGTCGTATCCGACTCGGATCCGCAGGAGGTGAAAATAATTTCGTCCGTCGTCGCGCCGAGGAGTTTCGCCACCTTCTCCCGAGCCTCGTCCACGCCCTTTCGCGCTTCCTGTCCAATGCCGTGCACGCTGGACGGGTTGCCGTATAATCCCGTGGAGCTGTCCAGGTATGGCAGCATCGCTTTCATGACGACTGGGTCCATCGGCGTGGTCGCGTTGTTATCAAAATAAATTTTTTGTTTCATCAATCAGCGCCCTTGAGCTATATATTATTCTCGGCCAGCTTAAGCCTTATGTGCGACGAAATTTTACTCACTTCGAATTTTTCCTGCGATTGCGCTTTCATGTCTTTCACCAGCGCCGAGTTTTCCTGAAGTTCGTTAGATCCCATGATAACGCAAAAGCGCGCGCCCAATGAATTGGCGAGCCGCATCTGGGACTTCATGCTCTGCGCGTTGAATGTTCCGGTAATGGACACTTTTTCACCCTTCAATTCGTTCCGCAAATTGTTCATTAACCGCACGGATGGCTGCAGGGCTTCGTCCCCAAGCGCGATCATGAAGATGCTCGTATTTTTTTCCAGCTGATCGATCGCCGCCGTTTCTTCTATAAGGTTCATTACCCGTTCTAACCCCATCGCGAAACCAAAAGCGGGGGTGCTTTCTCCCCCCAATTGCTCCACGAGGGTGTCGTATCGCCCTCCCGCCGCCAGCGCGTCCTGGGATCCGGCTTTTGAGGAAGGGTACACTTCGAAAACCGTGCGCGAATAGTAGTCCAGCCCTCGGACCAATCGGGGATCCTCGGTGAACCGAACCTCGAACATGCGCAGATCGGCTTTGACTTCGTTGTAGTTCGATTGGCACGCCTCGCACAGGAATTCGGTCGATTTAGGAGCCTTCGAAAGCGATTCGCGATCGGTCTTGCAATCCAGCGCCCGCAAGGGATTTTTAACCATCCTCTTTTGGCAGTCCTCGCAAAGGTCTTGCCGCTTCGAGTTCAAGAATTCCAGCAAAGCCGCCTGATAGCGCGGCCTGCATTCGGGACATCCGATGCTGTTAATTTTTATTTCCACCTCTTGGATCCCCAGCTCTCGAAAAAGAAAGACCAGCATGGCAATCGTTTCGCTGTCGGCGAAGGGCGCGGCGTTCCCAAAATATTCCGAACCGATTTGAGTGAACTCCCTGAACCGTCCCGCCTGAGGCCGTTCCGCGCGAAACATGGGGCCGATGTAAAAAAACTTTGAAAGCGGATATTTCTGCGAAAGGTTGTTCTCGATGTAGGAGCGCACGACTCCGGCTGTCCCCTCGGGCCTCATGCATAAAACCCGGTCTCCCCGGTCCGTCAGGACGAACATTTCTTTTTCCACGATGTCGGTCCCCTCTCCCACGGCGCGTTCGAACAAAGAGGCGTATTCTAAAACGGGGATTCTAATTTCAGAATAGTTAAAACTCGCGAAAACCTCTCTGGCTTTGGCTTCGATCCGGCTGGCCAGCGCGGCTTTTTCAGGCATAACATCATGCATGCCCCGCACGGTCTGTATGGCAGGTTTAGGTTCGGTCATCGTTGGAATATTGGATTTTATTGATAAATGCAGTTCTTCAGTTTTTCTTCGTTGGAAATGACGATCTTCCCGGATTTGTCAAAAGTGATCGCTCCCATTTTACGGAAACGCGCCAGCACGCGGCTCACCATTTCCCGGGCGGTGCCCACCAGGTCGGCCAGTTCGTGCTGCGTTATTTCAGCGTCGATGAAAACGCCGCCTTGGGACGGTTTCCCATATTTTGTTTTCAAATCCAACAGGGTAATGGCGGTCCGTCCGATCACGTTTTGAAAGGACAGCATCTCGATTTCGTGGTCGGCGTGGCGCAGCCGGGTGCACAGCGTACGCAATACCGTGAGCGTTAAAAATGAATCGTCCTTCAGAAACTTCTGAAAATCCCTCTTATGTAGCACCAGGAGTTCGCTGTCTAAAATCGCCCGCGCGCTTGCCGAGCGGATCGGTTCGCCCAGCAGGGCCATTTCGCCAAAGAAGTTCCCAGGGTCAATGAGGGCGAAAGTTTTAGACCGGTTTGCCACCTCCGAATAAATTTTCACGCGGCCCGACACCAAAACATAGAGACACTCGCCGGCTGAATCCTTCGTGAAAATCTGCTCGCCGCGGCTGAAGTGGTGAAATTTAGCAAACTGGGCGATCCGTGAGAGCGTTTTACTGGAAATTCCCTGAAGCAGGGTCACATGGCTCAGAAGGGAAAATTTGTCATGTTTCATTATCTTTACCTGGGGGTTGAAATTTAGGTGCTTCTTCCTTAATACTAGTAGTGGATCGGAGTCGAATTATAGCTTTTTTGCGGCTGGCTAGGCAATGTGACTATTATGCATTCACCTTCAAATTTCATCCTGGAAGATTGGTATCGTTTTCTTCACAACGTTTCCATTTTTTCAGAGCTCGAAGATACTTCTTTTAAAGAAGTCGCCAAAATGCTAAAGCCCCTGGCGTTACCAAGGGGGTCAACGCTTTTCCGCGAAGGAGAACCGGGCGACGCCCTCTATATTCTTCGGTCGGGCCGGGTACGCGTTGTCAAAGAACTGGTGGACGGCCAGGACAAGTTTTTGAACTACCTCGGGCGGGGCGACACCATGGGCGAAACCACGCTTTTAACCGGCACGCCGCGCTCGGTCACCATTAAAGTCGATTCCCACGCTAACTTCCTCGTCCTCTACCGCAAAGATTTCGAAGAGTTTCTTAAAAACAACCCTTCCGCATCGTTTTACTTTTCGCGGTTTTTAAGCAAACGCCTTTGGGCGGCCACGGAGTCGCACCTGCAAGCCAAGCGCCCTTCCGAGCTCCTCGGATTTTTCTGCGACCTCGAAAAGCCCGACCACATCGTCTTCGTCATTAACCAGTGCATCGCGCTCACCGAGCAGACCCGGCGAAAAGTTTTGCTGCTTGAGCTCGGGCCGTACGGCGGAGAACTTATTAAGTCGGTTGGGCTGGACTTGCGCCGGATGCCAAAGCACATCAAGTCGCAGGATTTGCACCATCATAAATTCCTTGAAAAAATTACGCACATCCATCCTTCGGGGCTCGAAATGATCGCGCTGTCCGATGAAACGTTTTTGGAACATCATGAAAATATTATTGCGGGGCTCTTATCGACTTTGCGTGAAAACTACGACTATGTGGTGATCGACATCCATGGGCTACGCGATTCTACTGCTGGGAAAGACCGAGCGACATTGATGATCCGGGCGTTTTTGAACGAGTGCGACACGGTATTCTACGTGCGGCGGTTGCACACGGAACATCGCGAATACTTGGAAGGGCTCATGAACGATAAAAGTGAAATTAAAAATATTGTTTTGAATGACGGCGTTCAAACTGCGGGCAATTCGAACCTTGTGGTTCCCTGGAGAGCTTCGACTATCAGTTCATATTTAAACGGCAACCGGCCCTACTTGAACGGTCGTGAAAATGAAGGGACTCAAAAAGCGATCAATCGCATAGCGCGATTTATCGGAAAATTGCAGGTGGGGTTAGCCATGGGCTCGGGCGCCGCCTATGGTTTTTCGATTATCGGAATATTGAAAGTGCTGGAGCGCGAAAAAATTCCAATTGATTTTGTATCCGGCACTTCGATGGGTGCGCTCCTGGGGGCCTTTTTCGCGGCGGGAAAAAGCGCGGAGGAGCTCGAGGAAATCGCCACGGTGGTCACCAAGCTATGGCTTCGCAGGAATTTCTTCAGCGATTTAAACCTGCCCTGGCCGCACGGCGGGCTTTTAATGGGCCACACGGTTTCAAAATTCCTGCGCAACTATTTGGGTGAAACGGAATTTAAAGACTTGGTCATCCCGTTCGCTTGTGCCGCGACTGACATCGTGAGCGGAGATGCCGTGGTCTTGCGCGAGGGCAAGGTGTGGGAAGCAGTGCGCGCGAGCCTGTCGCTCCCTTTTATCTTCAGGCCCTATGTCATGGACAACCAGCATCTTGTCGATGGAGGGTTGCTAAACCCGGTGCCCACTTCAATCCTCGCGTCCATGGGCGCGGACATCCTGATTTCCGTTAACCTCACCAGCAAAGTTTCGGAAAAGAAAGTGGCGTCGCGCCTCCTCGGGATGTTCCCATCGAAATCGCCCGGTATTTTCAACATCCTGTTCAAGATGTTCTACACGATGCAGTACCAGATCGCCTCCGCTAAAAACGATCTGTCCCACATCACCATCCGCCCCGACACCGGTAATTTTTCCTGGTTCGATTTTCACAAATCGAAACAGATCATCCCTTCCGGAGTCGAAGCAGCGGAGGAGTCGCTCTCGAAAATCAAGTCGCTCCTCCCCTACTACTCAGACTACTGCCGCGTGTCGCTCCGCCTCCCGAAGTAAGCCCCCCAGAGCCCGACCTCGGACGGCGCGAGCGTCCCGTGGTTAGTTCACCTACTTATCTTCGTTCACTTCCACGAACTTCTGGATGTCATCGATGTTATCCAGGATAAGTTTGGCTTTGTTCAACCCGAAAGTGAAGTTGAACTTGCTGCCCGTATCGGTTTTTAGGCCGATGGTCGGATACTTCTTTCCGTCTTTTTCGAACGCGCTGACTGTTGCTGGCATGTGATGCCTCCTGTTTAGTTAGTTTCTTGCATCGAAGCCGATCCGTCGCGCCTGGCCGGGATCGTTATCCCCGATCAGCCTCCGGATCGCTTCAAATATGATCCGTACCTCGCTGTCTTTGCGGTTCATGCGGATTTCGAGCTTTCTCAGGCTCTTCCCGAGTTCCTCATGGTTCACCAGAAATTTTCGCAGCCGCACGAAAGCCCGCATTACGGCCACGTTCACCTGGATCGCCCGTTCGCTGTTCAGCACGCTTGACAGCATGGCCACCCCCTGCTCGGTAAACGCATAAGGGAGATATTTTGAGTGTCTTCCCCGCCCGTTTTCTAAGGTCGCATTTTGCGACCTTAAAGATTGACATTCCCGTTTATTCAGGCGAAACATAAAATCAGCGGGAAACCTTTTTGGATTTCTCCGAACCTGTTCTTTCAATCGCCGGGTGGTGACGCGATAGAGCGCCGCCAGGTCCTGGTCCAGCATCGCTTTATGTCCGCGGATGATGCGGATTTTGTCCGATATGTTTTCAAGTGAAGCGGTGGTCTTCATAGTTCAATTGTAAGCCATTCGAAAAAATTTGGATATCTACCGATTTGTTCAATGTACGCAGGAGAACCGGAGTTGTATAATAAGGCCATGTCAAAAATTGCACTGGTCACCGGTGGAAACAGGGGGATCGGTTTCGAAGTCTGCAGGCAGCTGGCGCAAAAAGGTTTTACGGTGGTTCTCGGAAGCCGCGACAAAAAGCTGGGGGAAAAATCTGCGGCGGTATTGAGTAAGGAAGGTTTAGCCGTGCATTCGTTAAAGCTGGACGTTACTCAGACCGGGGACGTCAAAAAAGCGCGGGAATGGATCGAAAAGAAATTCGGCCGGCTGGACGCGCTCATCAATAACGGCGCGGTGCTGCTGGATGGGGACGATACTCTTCTTGAACTCAAACCCGGGATCTTCGAGATTACGATTCAAATCAACCTGATCGGGTGCTATAACACGATCCGCGAATTTCTGCCGATGATGAAAAAGCAAAAGTTCGGGCGCATCGTAAACGTTTCGTCCGGCTATGGAGCTTCGGCGATGCTCACCACAAAAGTCGGCGCCTACAAACTGTCGAAGTACGCGCTGAACGGTTTAACGCGCATCTTCGCGGACGAAGCGAATCCGAAGCAGATCAAAATCAATTCGATTTGTCCCGGATGGGTGCGCACCCGCATGGGAGGCCCCGACGCAACTCGCGAAGTTAAAGACGGCGCCAAGAGCGTAATTTGGGGCGCGCTGCTCGATGACGAGGGTCCCTCCGGCGGCTTCTTCCGTGACGGACAGCCCATCAGCTGGTAGATAAAAACCCTTTCATTTGGATAATCCATGACCTGGCTCATAGATCTCGTAACATCCGTATCTGCCGCTCAATCGCTGTTGATATTAAGTCTCGTGGTGGCGCTCGGGGTTTTGGCCGGATCTGTTCGGGTGTTCGGCGTTCAGCTGGGCGTGGCGGGAGTCCTGTTTAGCGGGATCCTGTTTTCCCATTTCGGATTCTCCATCGATCCACATGTTCTGGAATTCGCGCGCGAGTTTGGGCTCCTAATTTTCGTCTACACGATCGGCATTCAAGTTGGGCCTGGCTTCGTGGCTTCGCTCAAGCGGCAGGGCTTCGCTTTAAACCTGCTCGCGGCTTCGATCGTGGCGATGAACGTCGCGCTCCTGGTCTGCGTCCATAAGATCGGCCGCGTCGCGATGCCCGACGCCATCGGCATCCTGTCGGGCGCCACCACCAACACTCCCAGTCTCGCCGCGTCGCAACAGATGCTCAAGGATTTCATGGGGGCCTCGGGAGATTTGTTTCTGCGCCCGGGGCTCAGCTACGCGATGGCCTATCCGTTCGGCATTTTGGGAACCATCCTGTCGATGCTCGTCCTTCGAGCGCTGCTGCGCGTGGATCTAAAGCACGAAGCCGAAACTCTGGCTCAGTCCCACAAAAAAAGCGGGATTGTGACTCTAAACCTTGAAGTCACCAATCCGAACTTAAACGGCCTCGCTCTGAAAGATATCCCGTCGCTGGAAGAATTTAAAATCGTGATCTCGCGCGTCTTTCACGACAAAATTGTTCAGGTCGCGGAACCCGACACGCGGCTCGCGCTGGGCGACGTGCTCCTCGCGGTCGGCCTCAAGGTAAATCTCGATAAGCTCCGCATCCTCGTGGGACCCGAAAGCAAATTAGATTTGCAGAAAATTCCAAGCGCGATTACTTCGAGGCAGATCATCGTAACGCGGCCCATCGCCCTCGGCATGGTTCTCGACGACCTCGCTCTGCTTGAGCGCTTCGGTGTAACCGTCACCCGTGTTATCCGCGCGGAAATCGAATGGTCGCCGCTGTCGGATTTCCGCCTCCAGTTCGGCGACGTCTTGACGGTGGTCGGCGAAGAAGAAGACATTAAAAAAGTTTCGCATGAGCTCGGCAACTCGCCCAAACACCTGAACCATCCGCACATGCTCCCCGTATTTCTTGGAATCGCTTTAGGCGTCATGCTCGGGAACCTGCCAATCCATGTGCCGGGAGTTCCTGTCCCATTTAAGCTCGGTCTGGCCGGCGGCCCGCTTCTGGTCGCAATTTTCCTATCGCGAGTCGGCAGCTTTGGGCCGTTGTCGTGGTACATGCCGACTGCCGCCAACTTCATGCTGCGAGAGGTAGGGATTTCGCTATTTTTGGCCTGCGTCGGATTAAAATCGGGCAGCGGTTTCGCAGAGACGCTGTTGCACGGCGACGGGTTGTACTGGATGGGCTGCGGCGCCGTCATCACGCTCGTCCCGCTGTTGGTCGCGGGTTTGGTTGCGCGACTTTCGCTGAAGCTAAACTACATGACCTTATGTGGCGTTCTGGCCGGCAGCATGACGAGCCCGTCCTCGCTCGCCTTCGCCGGCGCGCTCACCCGTTCCGATCAGCCGTCGGTTTCCTACGCGACGGTTTACCCGCTGGTTATGCTGCTCCGCGTCCTCTCAGTCCAATTCTTGCTGCTGCTCTTTTCCTGAGCTGTTGGTCCAGCTACTCAAAAAATGAATCAACCATTTTTGTTTAATTTATCGTTTGTTTTTTCTAACGCGATTATGATAATATCGTGTTCACTCTTAATATGACAATTCCATGGTTTTCCTGAGTTCTGCTCCCAAAGTCGTTCTGATCGTAGATGACGATGCGCCGATTCGCGAGCTTTTTGAAGTGATGCTCGAGAGGCAGGGATTTAAATCCCGGCTGGCTGCTTCCGGCGATGAAGGGTTAGAAGGATTGAAATCCGGCCGTTACGGTAACGTCGATTTAATCCTCATGGATCTGATGATGCCCGGCAGCGGCGGTTACGATGTTTTGCATAAGCTGCAAGAGCCGCCCCTCAGTGAGATCCCGGTTATAATCGTTTCCGCCAAGGGGTTGGATTCTGAAACCGTTGCGCTTATCCGCGCGGAACCCAACGTCAAAGATTATTTCAAAAAACCGATCGTTCCTCATGAGCTCACCAAAAGAATTCACGAAATCCTTGACTCTAGTCCGCAAAAACCCTTCAACAACTGGCAGGACTAATGTTTCCGTTCACGCCCCAAACCCAGCCGTAGTTCCGACGCAAGCAATCGAATAGCACTTTTTATATAATTGGTCGTATATCGTGGCCAAATCGATTTGCGAGGAAGTTTATGCGTTCATTGGATTCACTCAACGCAGAGTTCTCTTATAAAACGTAGTTTTCAAAAT
>JANLTE010000209.1:0-3682 GCA_031362785.1 Elusimicrobiota bacterium | reverse complement strand
CCGAAATTGGTAAAGTGGAAACGTCGCCCTGGGTCTCAGTTCAAGCAAAAAATGAAATTTTTAAACTTCGTGTCTCAGAGCTTTCAAAGCTTTGGAACTCGTTTTCGGATCGTCAATAGGAGGCCCCATGTCTACGGCTGGAAGACGGTTGAGGTTTATGCGAAATACGGTAACGGTGAGCCGCCGGCGCCGCTCCTTTTATGTCGCCATGAAGATTGTGCGTCAAAAAGCGATCCGCGCGGCGCGGGCCGTTGAGCCCGTTGGAAGTTTCTAGAATGGCCATCCCCAAGGCCCTGGTGCTTCGAACCGCCGGTACGAACTGCGATGGAGAAACGCTGCACGCTTTAAAATCCTGCGGCGCCCAGGCGGACCTCCTTCATATTTCCGAACTCGCGCGCGACAAAAAAAAATTATCGCTTTATCAAATTCTGGTCATCCCGGGCGGTTTTTCTTATGGAGACGACGTCGCCGCCGGTAAAATTTTAGCGAACGAGCTTAAGTTTAAGTTGGGCGATGAACTTAAGCGGTTCGTATCGCAGAAAAAAATAGTGATAGGCGTCTGCAACGGCTTTCAGGTTTTGGTGAAAGCCGGGTTCTTGCCCGCGGCGCAGCCGTTTAACTTTTCGCAAGAAGCGACGCTCACGCAGAACGATTCGGGACGGTTTCAATGCGAGTGGGTCTCTATAAAAAAAGAAAAATCGAAAGCCACCTGGCTCAAGGAAATGCCGCGACGCTTTGAGCTGCCTATCGCTCACGGAGAAGGCAAATTTGTGGCCAAGGACAACAAAACTTTGAACGAATTAGAAAAAAAAGGTCAGGTCGTATTCCGTTACGCCGGAAAAAATCCCAACGGGTCTCAAAAATTGATTGCCGGGGTTTGCAACTCAACGGGCACCATCGTGGGGTTGATGCCCCATCCGGAAAGGTTCTTAACGCATTATCAGCACCCGGGCTGGACCAGGGGTGCGGTTGTGCAAAAAACGCCCGGGTTTTTATTTTGGCAATCGGCGGTCAACTATGCGGGGAGCCTTTCATGAAGAATTTTGAACCAGTTCCGTATGAGATTCATAACAACTATCATCCCGACATGAGGGAAGAGTGCGGCGTTTGCGGTATTTATAACCATCGCGACGCTGCTCACCTGGTTTATTTAGGGTTAACCTCGCTCCAGCATCGAGGCCAGGAATCGGCCGGAATCGTTTCCATGAACGGTAAAATGAACCGCCATGCGGGAATGGGCCTCGTGTTCGATGTCTTTAAAAAAGATACCTTCCAAAATTTAAAAGGGCGATACGCGGTCGGACATGTGCGCTATTCCACCACCGGAAGCTCCATCCTCAAAAATGCGCAACCGCTTCTGGTTTCCACTCCGTACGGGCAGGTCGCGGTGGGCCATAACGGAAACTTCACCAATGCCGATAAACTCCGCAAAAAATTGGAAGATTCCGGAGCGATATTTCAAACGACGACCGATAGCGAGGTGATCCTTCATTTGATCGCGCGGTCCAAAGAAAAAAACCTGGTCGAAGCCATAATTTCTTCTTTAGGCAAAGTTGAAGGCGCTTACTCACTTTTATTCGCGTCCGACCGTAATTCAAAAGGCCGTGATGACAGCAGCATCATCGCGGTCCGCGACCCGTTGGGGTTCAGGCCTCTTTTCCTCGGGAAGATGGGGCCGTCATGGGTGATCGCGTCGGAAACCTGCGCGTTCGATTTAATCGGCGCCAAAACCGTTCGTGAGATAGAGCCAGGAGAACTGGTGGCGATTGAAGATAACGAGGTTAAAAGTTACCGGATCAGTAAGCCCCTGCCCTACAGCGCCATGTGCATCTTTGAGTTCGTATATTTCGCCCGGCCCGACTCCAATGTGTTTGGTCAAAGCGTTTACAAGGTTCGGCAAGATATGGGACGCCAGCTTGCGCGGGAAGCCCCCACGCCCGATGCCGACTGCGTGATCGCCGTGCCCGATTCATCCGTCGTGGCGGCGATTGGTTACTCCAAAGAATCAAAACTTCCCTTTGAAGTCGGCTTCATCCGCAGCCATTATGTCGGGCGGACTTTTATTGAACCGTCAAAACCCATGCGCGATTTCCGGGCGCGCATTAAATTTAATCCAGTGAAAGAGAACCTGCAAGGTAAAAAAATTGTTCTGATCGATGACAGCATCGTTCGCGGCACGACTTCCAAAAAATTGATCCGCATGCTGAAAGGGTCGGGAGTCAAAGAGATCCACATGCGCATTTCCTCTCCGCCCATCATCGGATCCTGCTATTACGGGATCGACACACCCACTAAATCGGAGTTGATCGCCTACACCCATTCCGTCGAAGAAATTCGCAAGTTTTTGGGCGTGGACTCGCTATCCTATTTGAGCGTGGAAGGCCTCGTGCGCTCCACAGGTCGCGACTCGTCCAAATTCTGCACGGCCTGCTTCACGGGAAAATATCCGACGAAGATTAACGAAAAAGTTGTGCCGTCCGAAAAATTCGATCACCTATGAGCGCCTCCGTAGATTCCAAACAATTTAAAGTCCTGCTCGAACAAATCGTCGAGCAGTTCGTTTCCGATCATAAATCCGCCATCAAAAATAAAACGGTCGGCGTTGTCGGCATTCACAGCCGGGGAGCGGTGCTGGCAAAACGCATCGCTGATATTCTCTACAAAAAACATCACCTGAAAGTCGACGTGGGGTCGCTGGACATCACGCTTTACCGCGACGATGTGAGCGAAATCGGGAATCAACCTCTGGTTAAAGAAAGCGATATTCCCTTCGCGGTGGAAGGCAAAACACTCCTGCTCGTGGATGATGTTCTCTACACGGGCCGCACCATTCGCGCGGCGCTGGACGCTTTGCTAGAATTAGGAAGGCCTACCCTGATACGGTTGGCGGTGATGGTGGACCGCGAAGGGCGCGAGTTGCCCATTCAGGCGGATTATCGCGGAACGCAGATGACCGTGGGTGACGCGCAGAAAATTCAGCTTGAGGTCAAAGAAATTGATGGCAAAGAAGGGATTTGGATCAGGAAACGCAAAAGTTGAAGCTTCATCATAAAGACCTCATTGGGCTCGCCAATCTTTCTGTCAAAGAAATTGAACTGATTTTAGATACCGCCGCGCCGTTCAAACAGCTCTTCACTCAATCCATCAAACGAGTTCCCACGCTTCGCGGCCGCACGGTCGCTCACTTATTTTACGAGCCCTCCACCCGGACGCGCGCTTCTTTTGAGCTCGCCGCCAAGCGCCTCTCCGCTGACACCCTCGACCTTCCGGTTCCGCTCAGTTCGGTGCAAAAAGGCGAAAGCCTGATCGATACTGGAAAAACGCTTGAAGCCATGAAAGTGGAATTCATCGTGATCCGCCATCAGGAAAACGGCGCGGCCGAACTGCTCGCTAAAAATTTAAACGCGCACATCGTCAACGCGGGCGATGGAACCCATGAACACCCGACTCAAGGACTGCTTGATTTATTTACGCTTCGCCAGAAAAAAGGGAAAATTAAAGGTTTACACATCGTGATTTTAGGCGATATCCTCCACTCCCGCGTAGCGCGATCCAATATTTGGGGCCTCACCAAACTGGGGGCCAAAGTCATACTTTGCGGCCCAGAAAATTTAATCCCGGTCGACTTCGCAAAGTCTTTCGGCCGCCAGGTGACGGTGGAGCATAATCCTCAGAAAGCTTT
>JANLTE010000085.1:0-4477 GCA_031362785.1 Elusimicrobiota bacterium | reverse complement strand
ATTTTGAACGGCACCACCAATTTCATATTAACGCGAATGGCGAATCAGGGGCTGTCGTTCGCGAACGCTTTAAAGCAGGCTCAATCCGCGGGTTTCGCCGAAGCCGATCCTACTTTCGACATCGAAGGGATTGACGCCGCGCATAAATTGGCGATCCTCGCCTCCATCGCCTTCGGCGGATGGGTGAAAATCTCCGACGTCTACTGCGAGGGCATATCAAAAATTAATTTGATGGACGTACAGATCGCAAACCAAGAGTTCGGGTACGGTTTAAAACTGCTCGGCATCGCGAAAGAAAAAGACGGCAAGGTGGAAGCGCGGGTCCATCCGACATTTTTACCGAAAGACCATCCGTTCCTTCCGGTGAAAGACGAGTACAACGCCATTTCAATCGTGGGCGACGCGGTGGACGACGTGATGTTCTACGGCAAAGGCGCGGGCCAAATGGCGGCCGCTTCCGCCGTCGTGTCAGACGTGATATTCCTGTCGCGGCATGTGGCCGAAGGCACCGCGGGCAAGCTGCCTTATGTAACCTATGACAAAAAACATAAAATTAAAATATTACGCCACAGCGAAATCAAATCGAAATATTATTTGCGCTTCAGCACGCTCGACCAGCGCGGGGTGCTCGCAAAAATTTCAGGGATACTCGGCAAAGGCGGCGTATCGATTTCGGCGGTGTACCAGCCGCAAAATCACATCAAAAACAGCGCGGGCATCGTGATCGTAACTCACGAAGCCCAGGAGGGCCGGGTTCAGAAAGCCGTCAGACAAATCGACAAACTCGCCGTGGTCAAAGCAAAAACGGTTCTGATCAGGATCGAAGAATAATGGAAGATACGTTGCAGGGCTATACCGGAATCATCGATCGTTACAGGCAATATCTGCCGGTGACTGACAAAACGCCCGTTATTTCCCTCCGCGAAGGGAACACTCCGCTATTTCCAGCGAAAAATTTAACGAAGGCGCTCGGCGCCGAAAGCTATGAAGTTTATTTGAAATTCGAAGGGATGAATCCTACGGGATCGTTCAAAGACCGCGGGATGACGCTCGCGATTTCCAAAGCCGTGGAGAACGGTTCCAAGGCCGTCATGTGCGCCTCCACCGGGAACACATCTGCTGCCGCCGCGGCGTACGCCGCCCTGGCACGCATCCAATGCGTAGTTTTAATCCCCCAGGGTAACATCGCGCTCGGTAAACTCTCCCAGGCGCTCATGCACGGAGCCAAAGTCATACAGGTGAACGGAAATTTTGACGACGCGCTCACCCTCGTCAAAGAAATGACGGCAAAATACCCCATCACCCTGGTGAATTCGCTCAACCCGCATCGCATTGACGGGCAAAAAACTGCAGCGTTTGAAATTGTGGATGAATTGGGTGAAGCGCCTGATTTTCAGTTCATGCCGGTCGGCAACGCCGGAAACATCACCGCTTATTGGAAGGGTTATAAGGAATATTGCGACCGCGGCAAGTGCATTAATCTTCCGAAGATGATGGGCTTTCAGGCGGAAGGGGCCGCGCCCATCGTGAAGGGAAAGCCGGTTAAAAATCCCGAAACGATCGCAACCGCGATCCGCATCGGCAACCCGGCGTCCTGGGAACAAGCGGTGAAAGCGCGAGAAGAGTCCGGCGGCGTGATTGACTCCGTAACCGACGAAGAGATTATTGACGCTTACAAAATGCTGGCTGAACTCGAAGGAGTGTTCTGCGAACCGGCTTCGGCGGCGAGCGTGGCGGGACTAAAAAAATACCTCGCGCAAAATAAGCTTGAGAAACGCATCGCCAAACTCCGCATCGTCTGCGTCCTCACCGGACACGGCTTGAAAGACCCTGAATGCGCCATACGCGTCATCGACAAACCCGCCACCATCGAACCCACGCTAGACGCGCTCAAAAAAGCGCTGAACCTTTAAAGCAACCCTAAAAACTTTCTGATCCGGCGCGCGTTGGTGCCGAGGTCGGATTTTCCGACGCGGGACGCCGAGCGAACATCCACCAATGTCATGTTTCCCGCAGACTTCATCCGGACAATGACATCATCTTTAAAATGGAATAAGCGGGTCGTGGCGGTGGCTTCAATGCGTCCGTCTGACTTGTTCGCGTCCGCGATCTCCCATTTCATTTGATTCGCCGCCGCCAGGGCTTTTTCGAACGCTTGATCTATCGGCGAAGCGAGCTCGACCGTTTTTAAATCAGGATAGGCCTTGAGCTGCGCCGCGGCCACTTCGGGACCGCCGTAATCGGCGCCGTTTAAACATTTCCTCCGAGTTTCCAGGAGCGCTACAAACGGAGGCGGATTCATCGTATCGGTCGTAATGTCGTGGATCATCGGCACGCTCCGCCGCTGGTTCCAATAGAGCCCCGCCGCCACAATAAGCAAACTGATAACAGCTCCCGCGACCGCGAATATTTTTCCATCGCTCCTCCTTAAAATGCAAAATAAATTGACGATCAGCGCGAGAATCGCCGCATAAATCGAGTACTTGAAAACCATAATGCCGGCGCGAAAACTCCAGAAACCCAAACGATAGCCAGTGCCCGATAAGAGCGCCGCCAGCAGCGCCAGGCCAGCCAAAACAATGCCTATCCAAACGAAAGTCGAGATTTTCATTTCAGCTCGATTCTACTACCGCAGAATTGATAAATCAAACCCGAAAAATTAGGCCGCTCCGGAAATCTTTTATATAATACCGTTCGATGCCAGGCCAAAAAACTTTTCTGTCTAAATTGGGGCTCCTCCCCATTCTGATGTTTGTTTTTTGGTGCCATTTTTCTCACCTCGATTGGGGAACCCCCAGCAAAGAAAAATCCTTGCAACTTTTCAAAAATTGGCAGGAACTGGAAGCCAAAGCGCCGGAAATTCTGGCCCTCCGGAACAAATATTACCGACAAGTCGATGAAATGATCCAAAACCAGGATCAGCTGAAACAAAAGTATAGCGAAATTTTCCTCTCTAATTTAAAAATCCCATACTTCTCCCCCATCCCGACCGAAGAAATCATGGACCGAATGCGCGGGTTTCTGATCGGGGTGATCAACCAGGAAGAGCAGAGCACGGTTTACGCTCTTTCTCAGATGAACCCGCTCAAAGGCGACTTCTCGCCTGGAATTTTTAACCTGTACGGAGGCTTTTTCTACTACAGCGCGGCCGCGGCCCTCGGGACGGGGAAAGTTTTAGGGATGCTGAGCCTAAACTTCAGTCCTAATTATTATTTCACGCATCCGAAAGAAACCCGAAACATGTATTTATTAATCCGGGCCATCGGAGCCCTATCAGTTGTTCTTGCGCTGCTCGTCCTGTTCGTTTGGATGAGCGAATTGTCGAGCCCCACCGTTGCCTACCTTACCATTTTATTTTTCGCAGTCTCTCCGCTCATGGTTGCGCACAGCCACCGAGTGGGCGCGCACAATTATTCGATGTTTTGGTTCACCCTTGGATTTTTCTTCGCCTGGAAATATTACCAAGGCGGCGCGGCGAAACATTTTCTTTTGGCAGGACTTTCGCTCGGCCTGGCGGCCAGCGCGATCTGGACTAATTTGACGACTGGAATCGTTTTGTTTTTAGTTGAATGGGCGAGATGCCGCTGGAGCATCAAAGAGGCTCTTAAATCAAAAAACTTCTGGCTCGCCTGCGCTGCGATGGGCGCCGTATTTTTCATTACCAACCTTTACATCCTTCTCGATTTTAAAACCTTCAGGGGTTATGTTGCAGCGGTGGGCCAATTCATGTCGGGCTACGGCGAAACTTATGGAGAGGTGAGGATCTGGAATTGGATGCCCTTCCTGAAAGACATGTTTACGGCGCAGTGGAGCTGGGCCATATTGCCAGCGCTCCTGGCGGGATGCTACGCAACGCTTAAGTCAGACCGCCCCATCGTCAATATCATCGCGATTTCATTTCTTTTTCTACTCGGAGTCAACATCGCGCTCACGAGGCACGCAGGCGTGAACGTTCGGCTCATGCCGCTCGCGGCGATCATTTGCGCTTTCGGAGTTCAATCCCTAGTGAAGGATCGGAGTAAAATTCAAAAGGTGTTTGTATCTCTTTACCTCGTTTCGACCCTCTGTTTCTCAGGTTTATTTTGCCTATACAGCGCCTCGCTCAACCGGCAGCCAGACAATTTAATGCTGGCCGGAAAATGGATCAATGAAAACATCCCGAAGGGACAATCAATCGGAGTGTTGGGCGGGACGATCGCGACCGTCGCGTTCCCCCCGTTCCAGTTTTTACAATACGTTTTAGTCCGCTTTCCAAACGAAGGTTCGACGATTCCTTACGAAATAAAGCGGCTTCCGAACTATGTGATCTACTGCGAGCAGCACGAACCCATCCATGTCCCCATTATTCACGACAATTACCAGCTCCTGCAACAATGGGACAAGCCTCGAACCTTCGCCCGCGTTCGCTATCAACAGGGATGGGTCGGGACCGGAAATATTGACGTTTTCGTGTTTAAAAAGAAGGTTTAGAGGCGGG
>JANLTE010000195.1:0-5371 GCA_031362785.1 Elusimicrobiota bacterium | reverse complement strand
GCTTTTCCTTCAAACAAAATTTCGCCGCTTTCGAGTTTATGCAACCCCGAAACGCTTTTGAGAAAGGTGCTTTTGCCAGCGCCATTGGCGCCGACCAGAGCCACGATCTCGCCCTGCCCAACTTTGAGCGAGAGCTCTTTGAGCGCGCGGATTTTCCTTCCGTAAGAGACCGTAATGGATTTACACTCGAGAATCGTATCCATCGTCATTCGATTGGGGCTGATGCCCCGAGATAGGCCTCGATGACCTGCGGGTTGCTTTGGATTTCTTTGGGTTTTCCTTCGGCGATTTTGACCCCGTGGTCGAGCACGATGACTCGGTCCGACAAATTCATGACGACCTGCATTTGATGCTCAATCAAAAGGACGCTGATGCCCTGCTGGCGGATTTTTTCGATTAAACCTTTAAGTTCGCGGCTTTCCTTGGGGTTCATCCCCGCGGTGGGCTCGTCGAGCAAGAGGAGCCGCGGTTCTGAGGCCAGGGCGCGCGCGATTTCCAGTTTCCTCTGGTCCCCGTAAGCGAGGTTTTTTGCCAACTCGTTGCCGCAAGGTAGAAGCCCTACGAAGGAAAGCCGTTCGATCGCGCTTTTTTCGATCAACTTTTCTTCCTGGTAAAATTTTCTGGACCGAAAAAGCGCCGATATGACTTCGTTTCCCGTGCGGCAATGCCGTCCCACCATGACGTTCTCAAGCGCGGTCATGTTCTGAAAGAGGCGGATATTTTGAAACGTCCGCGCGATGCCCCGCGCGATAATCCGGTGCGGCGGGAGCCCGTCGATTTTCTCTCCGGAAAAATAGATTTCGCCCGAACTCGGAGCATTCACACCCGTCAACAAATTAAAAAATGTCGTTTTTCCTGCGCCGTTAGGTCCGATCAGGCTCACAATTTCACCTGCCGAAACCTGGAGACTGACATCAGTCAGCGCGGCAAGCCCGCCGAACTTTTTCGTCACCTTCACCGAATCTAACAAGATCATAGTGAGTCCATAATCACTTTGGATCACCCTCCGCTTCTACTTTTTCTTCTTCGAGTTCGAGGGCTCGGCGTTTGGAGGGAATCAGCCCCTGCGGCCTGAAAATAACGATCGCGATCAGCGCGATGCCGAACAAAATGTAACGGTAATGGACGAAACTGCCACCCAGCGTAGCCTGCATGGCGAGCGGGAACCCGGAGATGAGTACCGCGCCTAAAATGACACCCCAGAGCGAACCCATGCCGCCCAAAACGATCATGCTGACTACCAGTACCGATTCCCAGAAAGTGAACGATTCGGGCGTCACGAATTTTTCCCAGTGGACGAAAAGTGAACCCGCGATCGCTGCGAACCCAGCGCTGGTCGCAAAAGCGAGCATTTTGACGCGCGTGACGGGAACTCCGGTAAGTTCTGCGGCGACTTCGTCTTCCCGCACCGCGGTCCAGGCGCGGCCGATGCGGGAGTTTTCAAGGCGTTTCGAAACGAAGAAAGCCATCACGACTACCGAGAGGATCAAATAGTAAAAGTGGATGTTGTCCGCCAGCTCAATCCCGACCAGGTTTACTGAGCCAATACTTTCTCCCACTCGCGGCAGCCCTTTGGGTCCGTTCGTCAGCGAGTCGCAATTGTTCAGCACGAGCCGCGTTATTTCGCCGAATCCCAGCGTTACGATGGCTAAATAGTCGCCGCGCAGCCTCAAAACCGGCGCGCCGAGCATCATGCGCGCCAAAACGGTCACGAAAATTGCGGCGATTGTGGAAAGCCAAAAACCCCAGCCTTGAATCGATAGTATGGCAGAAGTGTACGCGCCGATCGCGTAAAACGCCATGAATCCTAAATCGAATAATCCCACCAGGCCTAGAGTGAGATTTAAGCCCAGCGCCAAGATTACGTAGAGTCCCATAATGCCCAAAAGTCGCGTGGCGTACGCGAATGGGCCGCCCTGCACGAGAAGGGGAAATATACCGAGAAGGAGGACGAGGACGACTTTAAGGAAAAACTTTTTGGACTGCAAAGGAAGGAACTGGAAAATAATTACTTCACGTTCTCTGCGCCGATTTTGGCCTGATGCAAAAGCCCATTCGCTTCGGAAACGATTTGCCCGTAATGCCGGTACTTTTCCATCGAAGCTTTCAAAACGACCATCGAAAAATTCATTAATGGAAACACTTGTTCCTTTTTGTCTCTGCCCATTCCCTTAAAAAAACCGTTCTCTTGGTCCTGCTTTGAATAAAATTTCAACAGTTCGGCCTGGATGCTTTGGCGCAGCGCGTTTCGCACGTGTTCCGCTTTTTCATTTTCCACGATCACCACAAAATCGTCTCCGCCCACCTGGCCGAAAAACGGCGCGGGTTCGGTCTTTACGGCCTTTAAAATGTCCTGCGTCACTTCGGCCACGGCTTTCAAAACTTCGTTTCCTTTATCGGTCCCGCAGTGATCGTTGAACGGCCTAAAATAATTGACGTCGCAGCAGATAACGCTGAAAGTCTCACCTTTCGTGAATCGCGAAAAGACCTCCTGCTCGATCTGAGGGTGGCCGGGCAGACCTGTTACGGGGTGCGGCGCCGCGTGCCCTCGGTAGTGTTTGATCATGCTGTGGATAGCGCTCTGGATCTCTTTTTGTTCAAAGGGTTTTTCAAGGTAGTTGTCCGCGCGCAGCCTGATTTTACTGCGGTGTTTGACGTCTATAGCGCCCGATTGGAACGCATCGCTGGCATTACTCCCGATGAACATTAAAACGGGAATATTTTTGGTGGATTCAAACTCCTGAAGGCGGTTGACGACTTCAAATCCGTCAATTTTAGGAAGGAACGCCTCGAGGACTAACAGGCGGATGTTGTTTTTTTCAACTTTTTGATTCTTGGCGGAATCAAAAAACTCCTGCCCGTCGCCGCAAAGAATCGCTTCCGCGCCTTCGGACTCCGCGGCGACCCGAGTCATATCGCGCACGCGCGGATCGTCGCTGGCAATTAAAATGGAAACTTTTGACGTCATTTTTCGGCTCCCATATAGCTGAGATAAATCGATTCTCCTCGTCGCCAGACATCGAGTACGATACCATTTTTCGCTTTAAGTTTCTTTGCGAGCGCCCTGAAAGCGTCCAAGTTCTCGCATTCTTCCTGATTCATGCCCCGGACGATGTCTCCCATCGCAAGACCCGTCGATTCGGCTTTGGAACCTTCGTCGATTTGAACCACGATCACGCCCTTCACCGAATTCTGGATCGATAAGCGCTCTCTCATGCCGGGGCGGATGTCTTTGAGCGTGGCGCCCAGCCACTTCTCCTGGTCCGATTTTTCTTTTGAGCTTTCCTTGGTTTCCGATTCGCCGTTTTCTTCGACTGAACTTAGCGAACTGGGCGCTTCGACCGTAGTGAGGTCAAGCATAAGCTCTTTTTTATTGCGGATAATTTTTATCTTCACCTTTTTGTTGGGCGGAATCGCTGAAACGATGTTTTGCAGGTCGATATTGTTTTTAAGATTTTTTCCATCGAACTCGCGGATGATGTCCCCTCGTTTTAAACCTGCCTTGGCCGCGGGGTTATCGGGCAACACTTCTTTGATGAACGCGCCCTGCTTGTCGGGAACGCCAAAAACCGCCGCGGTCGCATCGTCAATTTTGCTTTCCAAAACGACCCCGATCCAGCCGCGAACCACTTTCCCTTTTTCGCGCAGCTGGGGAATAATTTCTTTGGCGCGGTTGATGGGGATGGCAAAACCGATACCGGCGAACCCTCCGCTCGGCGTATAAATCGCGGAATTAATGCCGATCACCTCGGCCCGGATGTTGACCAGCGGCCCGCCCGAATTCCCGGGGTTGATCGCGGCGTCGGTCTGAATTAAATCTTTATAATTGCGGCCTTCGATCGCCAGGTTCTGGCGCGCGGCTGAAATAATTCCCGCCGTCACGGTTTGTTCAAGGCCGAACGGACTTCCAATCGCGATCGCCCAATCTCCAACTCTCACGATGTCCGAGTTGCCCAGCTTGGCGTAGGGCAGTTTCCCGTTCGATTTAATTTTAACCACCGCGAGGTCGGTTCGCTCGTCGCGCCCGATCACTTTTCCATCCAGAAGTTTATCGGGGTTATCGGCCAGGGTCACTTTAATTTCGTCCGCGTCCCGCACGACGTGTTCGTTGGTCAGGATGTATCCGTCGGGATCGATGATGACGCCCGATCCCGTTCCCGGGACCTTCCTTTCCATGTACTTCTTTTGTTGCGGTTTTTGCCGTTGCGGGCCCTGCCCCGGAGGGGCGTTAAAATACTGTTCAAACATTTCGTCGGGATCCATGAAGAAAAACTCATAAGGATTGTTTTGCACCTTTTCCAGATGCAGGGTTGAGATGTTAACGACCGCCGGTTTCACGGCATCGGCCACGTTGGAAAATGATTCCTGCAAGTTAAGGACTTCGGGGTGGACTTCAATGGGTTTTTGCTCGGCCGGAGTAAAGTTGGCGGCTTGCAGGTTGAGGGTGAACTTCTTTTTACTGTACCCCCCAAACAAAATCCCTGCGAAAAGTGAAAAAAGGATCAGTTTCTTTAACATTGGATAGCGATTTAGTTAGGTTCCGCCCGCATGAGGGGTAAGACTACTGAAGGCGAAGCCTGCGGTGAACCGGATAAATTTTCAAACTCCGCGAGAACCTTTTGCCTGTTTCTCACCGGGCTCAAAAAGTCCGCGATGGGCTTACCTTCGCTTTCCATTATACAAGTTAGATATCCCCATCGCAAAGGTTCCTTTCCGAGCAGGTTTTTGGAAATTTTAACTTCCCATGAGATGCTTTTTGACTTTGCGCTTTGCGGGCGCGCCGCTGTTTGGAAAACGGGTTTTACGCTGCTCGAGCGGTAAAGTTTGCAGTCCCATTCCCCGGTACCGGGCGTCCGTTGACAAGTGAGCGCGTATTCCCAGGCGTTCAGGCTTGAAACAGACGCCATCCGCCCCGGCAAGAGCGCGGTTTTGCCTGCCGCTTCGCGGTGGTTGATGTCAATATAGAGGTCTACGACGGAGGATTCGAATCCCGGCGCGTCCTGCATCGTGAAATTAAAATTCACCGTTTCATCAAAAGGTTTGCCGCCAATTTTTACCGTGAACTGCTTCAAAATGGATCTATATTTTTTATTTTCGTCGGGACCCGAATCTTTCGCGTTCTGCGTCCAGGTGATCGAATTCGAGTTGACCGTAGCGAGGACGGCCAAGTGGCCAATGTTTTCCTCGGGCTCCTCCGTAGGAGCTTCAACCGCTCCCGTCGTCCCTTGAGTTAAAAGCGTTTCGGAAGTTTTCCTGCCGACTTTAAAAATTTCAGGCGCGGTAATGTTCAAGTGCCGGTGCACGTTTGAAAGCGTCGCTTTAAAGTACAGTTCTTTTTCTTTCTGCCTGGCGGCCAGCGCGCCGCGAGCCG
>JANLTE010000002.1:0-13116 GCA_031362785.1 Elusimicrobiota bacterium | reverse complement strand
AACGTAAAGTAAAGAAAAACCAGATAGATTGAGATCCATTTTTTCCATGAACCCAGAGTGTGCAAGAATCCGTAAAAGGAGACGAGGATCAATAAAATATGGAATCCGAAAATCGCGGTCCCGAGCCAGGGTAATCTTCGCCCGGCGAGTTTCTCCCCGATGGGCTGAAACCAGAAGAAGGTCAATTTTCTGATGCAGAGCCGAAAATAGATTCCGGGGTCCGCCTGAATAGTTTCGATCGCCTTTTGCGTGAAGGTTCGGTCCAGTTCGATGGGGTCTTTGATGCCTCCGAAACTTTGAAATGAAGGCGCGAGCCCAAAGAGCCGCTGTTCTTCCCACGGAAGGGTCCCGAACCAAAGCATTTCGGGTCCGCCGGAGGCGACCGGCAGAAACCCTCCGTAGACTTTGTAGTTTCGCAAAGTCCAGGGTGATATCACCAAAAATGAAAGGATAACGGATACGAAATACTTCATCCACTTTGGCCTTTCTTCCCTAACGAGCGCTGGAATTGCCATGATCCAGATCGGAAATAAAATAAGCGTCGCTTTACAGAGGTTCCCAATTCCCATGACGACGCCCGCGGCGATAAACCAGCGCCACCGCGGCTGCTTGGCGGCGAGGACATAAAATAAAAACGCGAGGACGAACAGGAAAATATAAAAAGTTTCGGACTGCAGAATTTCGCTGTAAACGATGAGGGGCGGGTAAACGGCCGCTGCCAATCCCGTGAGCAGCGCGATTTTTTCGTTTAACAGGAAAAACGCCATGAGGGCGATTAAAACGCAGGTGAGGCTTCCAATAACGGCCTGTGCAATTTTAACCGCCGAATAATTTTCCACTCCAAAAATGGCATAAGTCGCCGCCATGAAAAGCGGATAGACGGGGGGACGCTTGGGGTCCAAGTCAGCCGCATCTTTCAGGAATCCTTTCCCCTGCAGAAAATAGACCGCGGTTTTATTCCACTGAAAAGAGTCGTCCAATGCTAGGGATCGTGGAGGAATCGCGCAAATGTAGGCGATTCTTAAACCGAGAGCCGATATGAAAATCAGGGAACCGACTTTAAAAAATGGGTTCATCACATCTCTTTATGGCCTGAATATAAAATTTCATAAATGCGGATGGATGGCCCCGGGTGAAGTTCGGACGGCGGGTTGATTTCCTCGAGCAGTTTGCAATGCTCCGGAATCGATGAATAGAATCCGGCAATTTTAGGATTGTTGTCCAAAGCGTTTTTTTCCGACCAGCTGTTCACGACGATGTATTGAACGCCCCTGTTTATGACGGCCTTCCATCCGGCCGAGTCGCCACCCACTTCGATC
Source organism: Elusimicrobiota bacterium (assembly GCA_031362785.1). Taxonomy (GTDB): domain Bacteria; phylum Elusimicrobiota; class Elusimicrobia; order 2-02-FULL-39-32; family 2-02-FULL-39-32; genus JANLTE01. The sequence goes on along the minus strand of JANLTE010000002.1, from coordinate 11,797 downwards.
AGGTCTTGAGTTTGCTGCGCCGCTTCCAGGTGCTTCGGCAGCACTCCCAGTTCGGAAGAGACCCTTTTGATCACGAAAATTTCGTATCCCGGAAGGTCGTTCCGATATACATCCAGCTTGAGTCTGAAATACTCTTTCTTATAGTGGTTTAGCTCCACGGCCTTCGCGTAGAACTTCTCCATCTGATTTTTAGAAGTTTCAATGGGCGGCGAGTACGGTAGGTGGTCCATGAGAATCTTGCTGCCGGTCGGAATGTGGGCGTCAATCCATTCCTTCGCCACGGTTCTCCGGTCCGTTAGCTTGTAGGCGTAGGCCATCGTCGCGCTCCATTTTAAAGTGAGGGCGCAGGAAACCAGAAAAAATGCGGCAACGGAAGACCAGGCAAAAAAATAAAAATCCTTATTCGGTTTGCGGAGGCTAAGGGAGATCGCCGTTGCGCACTCAACGACCAAGTAGCTGCCGCTGAGGATAAAGAGGGGAAAAATGGGCTGGAGGTACCCCGCGGCCGGACTCGTAATGAAGCCCACAATAAGCCAAAAAATGAATATGGGTCCCGCGATCAATAGGACTATTTTTTCTTTCTTCAAAGCCAATAATCCTAAACCTAAAAAGTTGATTAAACCCAAGCCGTAGTTTCCTGTCCATGTGCTGGTGGGCCAGTCGGACATTCGGAATAGGTTCATAGTAACGCGCAGGAATCGGTTAATCATCACTTGAATTTTTAAGGTGGTCCAGTAATCGGGTTTGCCGCTGCCAAATGAAAAGAAAAGCATTTTAAATTCGTTGATGAATTCAGGAGACAGCACCGCGTAAGGCGTTCCAAGGATGAAAAAGAAAGGCATGACGAGAAGGCTCCCAAAGAAATGTTTGAACTGGGAGCGGTTGGGCCCCATCCAATGGGCAATGGGTAACGCGATTCCCATGATCGCCGGCACATATTTAGTAGAAAGGGTTAACCCGTAGACCGCTCCGGCAATATAATAATCTTTCGTTTCTCCGGATTGGCTGATTTTATAGCAATAACTCCAGAAGAGAAGAGAAAGAAAAAATCCCGCCATGTCGCCTTTGGTGTTGTGAGAAGTATAAATCGCGCTGGGCAGTATGGCCAAGCAAAATGCCGCGACCAGACCCACTTTCTCCGAAAACATCTTCTTGCCCAACTGATAGACAAGAAAAACGCTGCCCAAACTGAAACTGGCCTCTGCGAGCCTTCCCATCACATGAAAGCTCGTGGGGTTCGAAACATACAGTCGGGCAAAATCGACAGGGCTCGCGAACCATCCGAACAATCTCCCGACAGCAAAATAGATCCCGTACAAAAACAGCATGAAGTAGAGGTACAAGGAGGGATATTCAAAAATGTGTGGATTTAAATCTCCGCCTCCCATTTTTAACGCGTATTTGATGATCCTGTATTCTTCGGTTTGATACTGGTAAGGCAAGCCCCAGTTAACCCCGTAGACGCGCAGGGCGGCCCCTAAAAGCAATATGGTGATCAGTATGCGGTTTGGCTGGGTCACTCTTGGTAGTAGTCACAGCCCAGGGTCAGAGCCATCTCCGCTTTTTTAAGTTCCTTTCCCAGATAAGCGGCATGATCAAAGCGCGTGAACCAGCCTTTATCATTTTTCTCGTCGTAACGGAGGATGTGGTTGTAAATGTCGTGGCCGGATTTTCCCAAGAATTCTTTAAGGATGACATGTTGATAGGTGCAGATCGCCACTCCGATTTCGCCTTTGGCCCGGTACACTTTAACCAGAACATAACATCCTGGGTCCATTTTAAAATCTTTTAAGTCGTCCCAAGGGGGTACGGAAACGGTCTTGAAGTTCTTATCGATTTTTTGATTTTTAACCCAGCTGGGTTTGGGCTTGATGGTGTTGGACATCAGATAATTTTTGGGTGCGGGATAGGGACGATGAATTTACCGCCCAGTTTTTTAAATTCGTTTTGCTGCCGAATCACTTCATCTTTGAAGTTCCAGGCGAGGATCAATAAATAATCGGGCCGCGCTTTTAAAATTTGGTCGACCGGATAAACTTTCAGGTGCATGCCGGGGGAATAGAGGCCGTGTTTGAGCGGATTCCTGTCTACCAGAAAATCTAAGGTTTCGCGGCCGATGCCATAATAATTTAAAAGCGTGTTGCCTTTGGCGGGCGCTCCGTAACCCGCGATGCTTTTACCTTCTTTTTTGATGGACGCGAGCAGCTTCAGCATTTTTTCCTTGTTCTTTTTAACGGCCAGGGCGAAGCGGTCGTAGGCCGGTTTCGAGAAAAGGCCCGCGCGCTTTTCTCCGGCGAGCCAGGTGTTCAGGACGCGGCTGGATTTAGGTTTCTTCCGTTCGGCGTAGATGCGCATCGATCCGCCGTGGATCGGAAGGCGGTCGATGTTGGCGATATGCAGCCCGAACGGATCGTAAAGTTTCTTTACCGACATCACGCTGAACTCGGAAAGGTGCTCATGGTAAATCGTGTCGAATTCGTTTTTCTTGATCAGGTCTTGCGCGTGGGGAATTTCAATCACGAACACCCCGTCGTTTGAGAGCAGCGATAAAATTCCTTTCATCATGCCGCGGAGGTCGTCAATATTGTTCGCGGTGTTGGTCGCGGTTATGATTTTAGCGGTTCCGAACTGTGTCCGGACTTTCGCCGCGATTTCAGGCTTGAAATATTCGCTCAAGGTCGCGACGCCCTTTTTTTGAGCCGCTTCCGCCAGGTTCCGCGCTGGTTCGATCCCCAGAATCCGGATGCCCGAATCTTTAAAGTTGGACAAAAAAGTTCCGTCATTGCTGCCGACATCGATGATTAAGTCTTTTTTCGTCGGCTTGTAAGTTTTTATCAACTTCTTAGCGAATTCGGAGAAATGCTCAACCATGACCCCGGAGGCGGATGGAACATAGACATAGTTCCGGAAAAATTCGGACGGAACGTAATTTTTAACCTGGATCAGCGCGCAGTCCAGACAGGCGTAGGCGTCCAACGGGTGCTTGTCTTCTTTTTGGCTCAATTGTGATTCTTTGAGAAAATAATTCGCGTGTGGGTGCTTCCCCAAAGACAAAAAATGGTAAGTGTTGCGGCTTTGACAAGTTCTGCACTTCATGATCGGGTCACCGGCCTTGTTTAGAGAGAAAGTCGCCGTACCAGTCGATGGTTTCGGCGAGTCCCGCGCGCAGAGTATATTGGCATTTCCAGTCGAGCAGCCTGTGGGCTTTTGCGGAGGAAAGGAACTGTTTGTGAATTTCGCCCGTCGCGGTGTTCTGAACGTCCGGCTTAATCTTTTGGCAGCCCATGATGTTTTGAATTTCTTTCACCAGCGCCAGGACCGAAACGCGCGATTCGCTGCTAAAGTTGAACGCTTCGCCCTTTAACTTGGGGTTGGCGAGGGATTCCGCGGCTCGCAAGTAAGCGCGTACGACGTCTTGCAGCTAGATGTAGTCGCGGATATAAGTTCCGTCGCTCCGGATCGTCGGTGATTTGCATTGCAAAAACGAGCGGATCGTTCCGGGGATGATCCGGTTCCAGTTCAGGTCTCCGCCGCCGTAAATGTTGCCGCAGCGCACGACGCTGATCGGAGTATCGTACGAGTGGAAGTAGGATTGCGCCAGGAGGTCTGCGCAACTTTTCGAAACTTCGTAAGGTTGGCGGCCGTCTAGCGGCATGTTTTCGATGTAGGGCAGGCGCTTCTGCGCGCCGTAAGCTTTGTCGCTGGACGCGACGACGACTCGCCGGACCATTTTCGCGTGGATGCGGCAAGCTTCAAGCAAGTTGTAGGTTCCGCGAATGTTCGATTCGAAAGTGGGAAGCGGCGAGAGCTGAGCCACCCCAACGATGGCTTGCGCGCCCAGATGAAAAACCGTGTCGATCTCAAATTCGTTCAGGCTCCGCTCCAGCGACCTGAAGTCTTCGAGTTCCGCCCGCACCACGTTCACGCGCTCGAGCGTCCCCGACTGCGTTAAAAGGGAGCGCGCGACCGAATCGCGCAGCAAGATGCAAACATTAGCGCCCAGATCGACCAGCGTTTGCGTTAGCCAAGATCCGACGAGTCCGCTGGCTCCCGTGACGAAAACGTTTTTCTCGCTCCAGAATTTAGATTGCGCTTCAGAATTATTGGATTTCATAGGGTCCTCTTTATTTTTTTAAACACCCGGATGGTCGGGTTCGGCATGATCCAGTCAAACGGATCGTCCTCTTTTTTGCGGAACTTAAACGAAAGGAATTGCGCCTCGCGGTCGAAACGCTTCACCTCCGTAAAATCTTTTTCCATGATCTGCCTTAAAATCGCGTCCTGGCCGCGGTCCGATTCATGAAATTGCGGCAGCAAAAAACTCCGGTACTCGTATTCCGTCAACACGAAGTAGTCGGCTTTCTTCGCGACTTCGGGCAAATTCAATATGGCATCGTTCAGAAATGAAGTATCGCCGCCGCCTTTTAAAACCCTGTATGGCGGATGATATTGCCGAAGGATCCCCGGCGTCCAAAAAAAGCTGCGCGCGATGCCGATGGTCGCGGTCTTGGGGATGTTGGCGTCAACCCATACCGAAGCCTCTTCGCGTACGTTCACTCCCGCGTAAAGCTTCAGGTGCGCGAGCGAATAGACCAAAGTGTAGCTCACGACCGCCGCGCCGGCAAGGACTCCCGCCCATTTTTTCGCGGGCTGAAGCGAAGAAATCCATTGGCCCAGCATGTACGCGGCGAAGAAAATGAAAAGCGGAACGACCGGCTGCGTGTAGTGAACTTGCTGCGATTTCGTGGCCGAGACGACCATGTAGATTATGAACGCGCTCGCGATCCACACTAGAGCGAAACGCGAAGGGTTTTGAAACGATCGGAAAAAAACTTTCCCCCGGATGGCATCGCCGATCATCCAAAGCCATCCAGCAAATCCTGCTGCCGTCAACGGCCAGCCGATGCCGTGAGGCAGGAAGTAGGTCAGGTACAGTTTCCATCCCGGCCCTTGAATGACGGGTGCGATTTCAGCTTTTGCCAATGAAACCAAAACGAGCGCTTGTTCATAGAACCAGGGAAAATCAAGGATCAGATAAGGACAGCCCGCGGCGAAGGCGATCGCTCCCGCTCCCAAAAAATAGGCGAGATTCTTGCGGTTCGTCGTATCGGGCGAAAGGAGATGGATTAAAACGTGAAAAATACCGTAGGGCGCGGCGCTGTATTTAGTAGCCGTCGCCAGACCCAGCAAAATTCCGGCATATATGGAATACCGTTTGTTCGACTGGTTCCAGACTTGAATTGAAGGGATCAGCGAGCATAGGACAACGAATACCATGCTGACGTCCGGACGCGTGGAAAAGGAATTAATGACGAGAGCGGGACAAATGGCGATCAGAACAGAGGTCAAAACGCCCGAAGCAAGCCCAAAACATTTTTTGATGATCCAAAAACCCGCGAATACCGTCAGCGTTCCCGTCACAATCTGGAGCATCCTCGTAATTTTATAAATCTTGTCCGCTTGATCCAGGTTGTTTTCGTAAAACTCCCGCGACCCGGGCTTTAGATAGCCGACGATTTGCGCCGCTTTCAAGGACGCCGCCATGGGGAAGAGGTGAAATCCGCCCCAATTGATGATGCGTCCGGGGTGAAAATAAAATTTGGATGGTTTCCAGGCGGCCATGGTGTAGATAGGAATGGATTCGTCCGGATGATAGGTTGTCAGCGTCATGCTTTTAGACGGAAGGCCGTATTCGATTCCCGAAACGCGCAAAGCGAATGCGAAACCTGCAATGAGTAAAAGCGCCAAAAGGACCGGCGGATTTTCGAGGAAAGACCTCACGGCTTGGTAGCGGCGGGGTGCGATAGTTGAGCCAGGGGCGCGCGCTTGGAGTGGACCTCCCACCAGATGAAAAGAAGTTCGCGGAACATTTTGATCACGCTTCTCCAGCGGATGTGCGACTGCCCGCCCATCCTCATGCGGTGAGGAACGTCCAATTCAACGGTCGTTAACCCGAGCTGTCTCGCCTGATACAGCAGTTCAAGGCTGATGGTGCAGTCCGTTTTAGTGAGCCGGAACCGCTGGTAGGCCTGGCGCGTCATGAAAACCGGGTAGCCGTTCACGTCAGTGATGTGGATCTTAAAGAGGATCGTGACGATCAAATGATAGCCGAACGAAAAAATTTTGCGCCGCGCGCCGTCCAGGCGGTTGATGCGCTTGGCTTTGCACATGTCGAGGTGTCCGGTCTGGATCATGTCGTACATCTGGATCATGCAATTGGGTGAGACTTCGCCGTCGGCCGCCGTGAACCCGACCACATTGCCTTGCGCCACCGATAAACCGTGCAGTATCGCTCCGCCGTAGCCGCGGTTGGGATCGAGTCGGACGACTTTCAGTTGCGGCACGCTCTTTTTGACGTCGTCAAGGATCTCCGTGGTTTTATCCACCGATCCGTTATCGATCACGATGACTTCATAGTTAAAATTTTTTCGGTTGAGCGTTTGAAAAATTTCTTCCAGCACGGCTCGGACGCACTTTTCTTCGTTGTAGGCGGGGATGACGCAGGAGAAATCGATTTCGGCCATCAGTCCATCCAGGGAGCTTTTCCGCTGTCCCACATCGACTGGAGGAGCCGCACGTCCCGCAGGGTATCCATGCATTGCCAGAAACCATCGTGACGGTGAACCGCGAGCTGATTTTCTTTGACTAGCTTTTCCAGGGGTTCCCGTTCAAAAATCGTGTGATCGTCCTGGATGTATTTTAAGATCGCGGGTTCCAGCACGAAGTATCCGCCGTTGATCCAACCCTCGCCGATTTGCGGTTTTTCAAGAAATTCCGTCGCGAGCTCCTTTTCAAATTTCAGTCCGCCAAATCTGGCCGGGGGCCTCACCGCAGTGACGGTCGCAATTTTCTTATTTTTCTTGTGGACGGCCAGCAAATCTTTAAGGTTCACGTCTGAAACGCCGTCGCCGTAGGTCATTAAAAAAGTATCGTCCTTGATCCAGGGCGCCAATTTCTTGATGCGTCCGCCGGTTTCGGTGGAGTCTCCCGTATCGACCAGGTGCACGATCCAATCTTCGCGTTCCCCGTCCGCCACGGTCACTTTTCCGTTTCCCAAATCGATGCTCATGTTGCTGCGGAGGTGGTAGTAGTCCAGAAAGTAGTTTTTAATGTATTCGCCTTTGTATCCCAGAGCGATCACGAATTCTTTAAACCCGTAACGAGCGTAGCTTTTCATGATGTGCCACAGGATCGGCCGCCCGCCGATTTCCACCATGGGTTTAGGTTTAACGATCGTCTCTTCCTGAAGCCGCGAGCCAATGCCGCCCGCCAAAAGAACAATTTTCATAGGATTAATTTTCCCTCGAAAAAACGCGAATGTTCATAATCATACTTCAAAAATGCCCAAACTTCAAGAAGTTCAAAAGGAACTTTTAGGACGACGATTACCTTCTAAGCCCCGAGGTTAGCCGGTGGAAAATCCGGTCGGGAAGGATGAGGCTGAGGCGGAAGAGCAGCGTGGGGAAAAATGGAAAGAAGAATGTTCCGCAGTTCCGATGGAGGATTTTGCCGATAAACCGCGCCACCGCTTCGGGCCGGGTAACCAAAGCGCATTGCCGATTTTCATCCGAACCCTCAGACCGGGTTAGGATGGAAGTTGCCACGGGTCCCAAATGCGCGGTTTTAAACGCGACTCCGTCGTCTTGATAGCGGAGCCGGAGCGCCCGAAACGCCATCGTTAACGCGGCTTTGCTTGCGGAGTATCCTGCGCTTCTGGCGTCGGGCCTGAACGCGGTGATGGACGACATTGCGATGAACTGCCCTCCCTTATGAGTCAGGAAGAGGGGGAGGAGTCGGTCTACCCAAATTAGCGCGCCTTCCAGGTTAACGCGCATCGTTTTGGACGCGATAGAATTGCTGAAGTGCGGGGCCGTGTCCTCTTCAAAGATTCCCGCGTTCAAGATTGCCGCTTCGGGCTTAAAGTTCGCGTTTTTCATGTCGTTTATGGCGCGATCAACATCGGTTTCTTTCGTTATGTCGCAAGTGGTGAAGCGAAACTTTTCTGCCCCGAGGCTCATTTGCAGCTCCAAAAGTTCCGTTTGGCCGCGAGCGACGCCCCAGACCTGGTGGCCTTCGCGGATGAGTTCAGCTGCCAATGCGCGGCCAATGCCCCGCGAGGCGCCGGTGAGAAAAATTTTCATGGTTGTATTATTAATTGAGGAAGGAAAACTACGATGACTTGAGCGCCGCTTTTTGTGTGGCGAGATTTTTGAGCTGCGTAGTGGTCACTCTTTGCTGAGCCAGAATTTTTTCTTTAGGGATGTCTTCATCAGCCATGCTGACATAGTCTTCCATGGCGGTTTTAGATGGATCGTAATCTGCCGGTATGGATTCAATGTCAAAATCGGAATCCGTGAGGTCGCCGTACTTCAAAATAGAGTTCGTCCAGACAAACAGCCAAAACTGGAAGTAACCATGCAGCCTGCCGTATTTGCGCGAAAGCCGGATCGTTTGATAGAGCGCTAGAAAAATGTAGAAGGTCTTCGAGGGGTCCCGAACCGTTTTCCAGAGCCTTTGCAGGTGCTGCTTCAAAGCGACGGGGTTCCTGAACACCATCAGCGCGAACCTCGAAAGGTTTCCGTAGCCCTGCCGTTGCAATGGAATGAAATTTGAATTGTTCAGACCCGAGAAGAAATTCATTAACCGCAGGTACTGAAATCTCCCTGCGTTAATTTTAGCGATAAATTTACGGTACCCTGAGAGCAACTGTTCTTTGGGCATGAGGTATTGAATATTGGTCTGATATTTAAATCCGCCGAGTCCATAGCGCACCTTCCTCAAGCGTCCCGTAAGCTGCATGCGGCGATGCAAGGGGGTTCCGGGGAGCGCGGTTAAAAGCGACGGATCGCCGGAAATGAGGCCCGTCTCCATTAATCCGTTTGCCGTCATCTCAAAAATGTTGTCAGGATCCGAATCGAACCCGAAAATAATACCGGCGACGATGACGAACCCGTACGATTGAATAGTTTTTACCGCTGTCGTGAGGTCGGTGGAAGTGTTCTGCACTTTGGCGGTTTCAAGGAGCGAGTTGTTGTTAAAGCTTTCGATGCCGATGAAGAGCATGTCGAAGCCCGCTTGCCTCATTTTCTTCATCAGGCGATCTTGTTTGTAAAGGTTGATCGTGAGCCAAGTGTAGAGGCTCGGTCGGTATCCGGACTTTTTCTGCCAGGCGAGGAGCTCGTCCACCACCTGTTCCGCCCATTGCGGGTCGCCGATAAAATTGTCGCAGGCCAAAAGCACCTGCTTGATACCCAAGCTGCTCAGATAATCCATTTCGGAGGCGATCAGTTTAGGATCCTTGTTGTGCGGGCGGTTGTTGTCAGGCAAGATTCGGATATCGCAGAATTCGCAAAGGAATGGGCATCCGCGGGAAACCTCGAGCACCGCGCCGTAGTAGCGCTGCACTGTTTCGTTCACGAATGGGCGGTAAAACCCGCGCGCTTCCTTAATGGGAAATCGGTCCGAAGTAACGATGACTTGAGATGCTGTTCGTCCGTGCGAAAAGTTATAGAGGAAATCGGGAAGGGTTTGTTCGCCATCTCCCACAAAAATATGGTCGAACATGAACAGCTTTTCAACGTCGCCGCCCTTATGGAACGACCAGCAGAGCGGTCCGCCGATCAGAAAAAGCGACTGGGGATATTTTTCTTTCAGGATTTTATGGATTTTGACCATGTGTCCATAGTCCTGGTTGATGCCGCTAAAAATGAAGAGGTCGGCCGGCGCGAAGTTTTTGGGCGGCTCGTGCCGAGTATCATATAAAAACAGTTTGATTTTAGGATGATGGATATGGGAGGCTAAAGTGTAGGCCCAGACGGGCATGAACTGAACCCCGTAATTCTGGGTGTCCGCATAGAACGAATCGGGGGCATGAACGAATGCGACCGAAAATGGCCGCCCCAACTCAAGAGATTCAAAGTCTTGAATTGATTTTTCAATATGTTTTATGGAGATCGATCCATTTTGCATTAGATTTTAATTATAATAGAAGATCAGATATTTGTCAATCGACGGAAAAAAGACTTGTTTTTAACTTTTTTGGCCGGTCATCAATGCTAGAGTTGAAGCCAAAATTTCATCGATGTTCATAGTCGGGCGCCATCCGATGGTTCGGAAAATCTTGGAGTTGTCGGGGATTCGGACTTTCATTTCGTCGCCGGTTTCCTTCATCATGACGTCCTTTGAAATGTGCGTAATTTTGGATGGGCTGTCCGTGATTTTCTTGATCTTTTCCGCCAAAACGTTAACGGTAATGGCGTCCATGGAACCGACGTTGAAAATTTCACCGTGAGCTTTGGGAGTCGCGAGCAATTTGATGATGGCCTGCACGACGTCATCCACATGGGTGAAGCAACGCACTTGGTTTCCGTCTCCATGAACGGGGATAGGAGCACCGTTTAAGGCGCATTTCATAAAAGTGGGGATCACCATGCCGTACTGGTTGCTTTGGCCGGGACCCGCCGTATTGAAAAACCGCGCGATGACGGCCTTCAGGCCTTTTTCCCGCACATAGCAGATAGTTAAAAATTCATCGACGGCTTTCGACAGCGCGTAGCCCCAGCGGGCGTTATAAAAGGAACCGTAAAGCTTGTCGGCTTCCTCTTTGTAAGGAAGGTCCTGCGATTTTCCGTAAACTTCGGAAGTGGAAGCGGTAAGCACGGGTATTTTAAACGAGCAAGCGGCGTCCAGGACGTTTTTCGTGCCGTCCGTGTTATTCACGAACGATTCAAGAGGTTTCCTCATGACTACCTTAACGCCGACTGCCGCAGCCAGGTGAAATATTTGGTCCGCGCCCCGTGCCATTTTATGAACCAAAGCGCGGTTCATGATGGTGCCTTTTTTAAAGGAAAATCTTTTATGATTTTTTATGTCGTCATTGTTTTTCAGGCTTCCTGTGGAGAGGTTGTCTAAAACCTGGACTGTGTTGCCGTCGCGGAGGAGCTTTCGCGCCAAATGGCTGCCGATGAAACCCGCCCCGCCGGTGATAAAATAATTCATGGACTTATGCGCGGTGAAAAGTGAGGATTTTTGACATGAAAGCCCGGTTTTTATACTATATTGTCCGCTTCGTGTCAATGAAACGTCTTTGACCCGCGCATAATCGATGCTTTTATCTGTCATTGTCCCTGCCTATAACGAAGAAAAAACCGTTGAAGAGTTGCTTCACCGCGTTTTCGTCGTCCCGATCATGAAGGAAGTGATCGTGGTGAACGACGCCTCAACGGATGAAACCCGAAAAGCGTTGGACCGCGCCGAGAAAAATTTTTCTGACAAAAAAACTGACTATCCCAACGTCCGATCGTTGAAAATCATCCATAAGGAAAAGAACGCCGGCAAAGGTGCTGCGATCCGCACCGGCATCGAGCATGTGACGGGAGACATTACGCTTTTTCAGGACGCCGATCTGGAGCTCGAGCCCCAGGAGTACCCGCAGCTGATCGAACCCATTTTGAACTGGGGAGCCGACGTCGTTCTTGGGTCGCGCTTTCGCATGGAAGGGCCTAAATATGTTTATCGGTTTTGGCACTCCATGATCAATAAGAGCTTTACCATGTTTTCTAACATGATGACCAATTTAACCCTCACCGACATTTGGACTTGCTACAAGGTTTTTAAAACGCCGATATTAAAGTCCATGAAGTTTGAATCGGACCGTTTCGGTATGGAGCCGGAGTTGGTTGCGCTGATTTCGAAGGGGAACTACACGATTTACGAAGTGCCTGTCACCTACAAAGCCCGCACGAAAAGCCAAGGTAAAAAAATCGGCTTTAAAGACGCGATCAACGGTATTTGGGTG